>CAYTRP010000288.1:4783-5293 GCA_964440195.1 uncultured Candidatus Sumerlaeota bacterium | reverse complement strand
GCCGCGGCGGCGCGCGCCCTGGCCGCCGGGGGTGGGCTTGGAGGGGCGTCATTGCTCCTGATGGCGCTTGTGCGCGACCGCATGGTTCGGCAGGTGGCGGAGGGGAGGGAGGACTTGCTGGTCAACGGGGACTTGGCCGCTTTGCTGGACACGGCGCCATTGGACCCGGCCTTGCTCCATGAGGAAGCGGAGCGGCTGCTCGATGCCCTGCGCCAGGACGAGCACCCCGCCATTCCGGCCCCCCAGATTCCCCTGGAATTGGCCCTTTGGCCGGGGTGATCAATCCTCCGGACAGGTGCTCCGGGCCTCACTCTCCGATTGTGCGGGTGCGCCAGACCTCGCCACCATGGGTTGCAGGAAGGTAAGATGATCCTTGGAACGACAAACTTTCGCACCCGCTGGATGGCCGCCGTCGTGCTGGCCTTGGGGAGTGGGCTGCTGCTGGTGCCGCGGGTAGGGGCGTCCCTGCTTGAACAGGTGACGGTGTTTGGCTTCGAGATTCGCCAGTCC
>CAYTRP010000288.1:0-4773 GCA_964440195.1 uncultured Candidatus Sumerlaeota bacterium | reverse complement strand
CCCCCGACGACGTGCGCTCGATCATCGCGGAGAATCCGGTCTGTCGGGTCATTATGGAGAGCGATGCTCCTCCGGTTCAGGTTACGAGCACCCTTGGGCGGTATTATTTCCGGGGGCCTGCGCGGACACCGGACGAAGGCGTCGCCGCCCCCCCCCTTCCCGTCGAGGTGGCCACCCAGTGGAACACGGACTTGAAGCGGGCAACGGACTTGCCGCTGTTCACGGATCCCTCGCGGGGCGACATCCTGTTTTCCGACACGACGGAGACCGGGCGCGTGCACGTGGACCTGGGTGAGCGCGGCGAACTGCACGCGCGCCACCTGCTATGGTCCGAGCAGTACCAGCGATTCATCGCGCTGGGAGGTTTTGAGCAGCGGACGGTGAACGAGCGTGGCGACCGGATCCGCACCAGCGGCGAGGTATTCACCGCCGACGACCAATTCCAGAACATCACTTATCCCGGTGTCGGCAACAAGGACGTAGTCATCGAGATCGACTAGCCCCCACCCCCGACCGCTGAACCTCATCCCCCCAAGGACATTTTTTGCTCATGCGTCGATCCACTCTTCATTGCACACTTGGCAGCCTGGCGATTTTGGGCATGCTGGCGGTTCCACTCCAGGCTGACCAGGCGCGCATGATGACGGACATGCAGTCCAAGCTTGCCGGCCCGGGAGAGCGCCTGCGCATGAGCACGGGCCCCTTTCCCAACGGTGATCCGTCGCTGGTGGAGATGACGGTGGATCCGGACACGGGAGAGGAGCGCCAGACCGCGCGCGGCACGATCAAGCTCCTTATCTATCCCAGTGCGGAAGCGGAAGAACCTCGCCTCAGCCTTGAGTGCCTTGAGTTGGACTATGTTCCCTCCAAGGCCTTCATGGAAGCCTCGGGCAACGTGGTCTTCATGCAGGAGGGGATTGATGCGCGGGCGGACGAGATGCTCTACGACGTTGATCGCGGGATCATCACGATGCGGGGGACCCCCATCGTGAACCAGAAGACGGGGGAGCGCAATGCCCGCTTTGAGGGGATGGAAGTCTTCACCGTGACGACGCTGGAGGACGACAGCAAAGCAGTGACGATGCGCGGCCCCGACGAGATCCAGATCCTCATGACGACCGTGGATCCCGAAACGGGCGAGTTCGCGATTCCCGCCGCAGCGGAGGAAGGCGCGTCCGGGGAGAAGGCGGCCACCGGCTCGATGGCACTTGGCGACCAGGTCGACATCCGTGTGGCCCCGCGCGGCGAGAAGGAACCGGTCGTGGATGCGGAAATCCTTCCGTCGGGCGAGTTGGGCTTGTTCCGGGGAGAGGGCAGTGTGCGCTTGAGCACGGAGGAACTCGATCTTCGGAGCGACGAGCTGCTTTACAACGCAGTGAACCAGCGCCTTGAGGCGACCAGCAACGTCTTCTTCAAGAAGGAATCGCTGGAGGCCGACGCCGGTCGGCTGGATTACGACTTCGAGGCGGGTCGCATCGTGCTGACAGTCAACCCCGACGTGCGCCAGTTCGACGAAGCAAAGGTCGTCCGCATCTGGGACAACGATTGGTTCATCATCAACCTGCGCGATGGCGGGGGCTATGACATCAGCTACGGTGCCACAAGCCGGACCGGCCAGACGGAAATCATCGACCTGAAGGAATACGAAACCGCCGGGAGCCAACAGTCGGCCACGGCCGTGGCGACCCCGACGCCCGCTCCGCTTGCGACTCCGAAGCCGGTGCTGGCGGAGATCGACCCCGCGCGCCCGATCATCAAGGAAACCGTGCGGCCCAAGCCCACGCCCCGCCCCAAGCCCAAGACGCGGTAATCCCTATTACCCGGTCTTGACGATTCCCGGGACACGCAGCGCCGCGAGCCCCTCGAAGAGTTCCGCCTCGAGCCTCGCGGCGGTCGCGCTCCATGTCCTGCGGCGTGCGATACGCATGCGTTCGGCCTCGCGCGCGGGTGTGTTCTGTTCGATGGCACGCATGACGGCGGCGGGAAAGTCCTCGGGCGAATCCACGAGCGTGATGGTGCCGGGCTGGACGCTCTCGGAGGCGAGCCGCACCACCTCGGGCAGGCGCACGGACACGATGGGCCGCCCCGTGGAGAGGTACTCGGCGAGTTTCTCGGGCAGCATCGCATCGGTGAAGGGCGTTCGCTTGTGGGCGATGATGAGCGCGTCCGCCATCGAGTAGAGATGCGGGAAGGCAAACAGGGGGGTGTCGCCGGGCATTTTCAGTCTCGGGTCATGGCCCAGGTCGCGCTCGAAGTCCTCGTCGAAGCCCTCGCCGCGCACCCCGAGCAGCGTGAGGGAGCCTTTGTCCATGCCGTTGAGGAGGGAGCGCAGGTGCCGGGTGTCGATGCGATGGTCCACGACGCCCCCGTAAACGACCCGGGGGCGGGCGGTTTGTTCCAGGCGGGCCATCAGTTCGAGGGTGCGCCGATCGGGCGTGTTGGGGTTCTCAACGCTCGGGGTCCGGGCGAGGATGAAGTCGTCGCTGACCGCGTTTTCAAGGAGACGGCACCCCTTGTTGTATTCCCGGCGACGATCCAACTGGGGCTTGGAACTGCAAAGCACGAGATGGCATTGCCTGACGAGGTCCTTCTCCCACTCCCACAGGAGCCTTGACTGGGCCTCGCTGTAGATGGGGCTCAGCGGAAGGTCGTCGTACACGTGCGCCACGCGCAGGGCGCCGGACGAGGTCCAGTCCGAAAGAAGGCGCGCGTGCCAGGGGGCTCCAAACCAAATCACCTCGGGTTTGAGGCCGAGCTTGGCGAGGGCCGACTTGGCGAGGTGCGTCATCTCCGCGGAGGTGACGCCGCGCCATTTCTCGCCAAGCCAGGCGTTGCCGACCTTGCGCACGGCGAATGGGACGACGCGGACGGGATGCACGACGGTGAAGTCGCGATCGGGGGCCCTCCAAAGCTTTTCGTCCTGGAGCCGAAAGGTGTTGGGTGGCTCGACGTAAACGACGCGCCAGCCCCGGGCGGCCAGGGACCAAAGATGGTAACGCGGCGATCCCCCCAGCTCCGGCCAAATCCACCGGCCGGCCCCGAAGGCAAGAATCGTGGGTTTTGTCTCTTGGGGTTGCACCGTCACGCGGTCGCACTCCCGCGACGCGAGTCTCGGTAAATCGGCTGACATTTGAACCGCAAGATGGCGGGAGGCAAGCAGGATGGTTCAGGGCTTGGAGCCGGCCTCGAAGTCCTTGTAAAGGAGCGAGGGTTGGATGCCCTTGTTGTTCTGGTACTTGCCGCTCTTGTAGGAGACGAAGTCGCCCTGGATCGCGTGGTAAAAGATCTGGCAGATGGGCACCCCGACGTAGATGCGCACGGGCTGGATGGCCGAGATTTCCAACGTCCAGAAGCCGGAAAAGCCGACGTCGCCGAACCCGGCGGTGACATGCACGAACAGGCCGAGGCGTCCGACGGAGGAACGTCCCTCCAGCATCGGAACGAGGGATTCCGTTCGGGTGTGTTCCAGGGTGCGCCCGAGGTAGAGCCGGCCGGGTTGGATGACGTATCCCTCCTCGGGAATGGTTTCCAGATGGGCGGGATTGGGGCGACGCATGTCCAACTCCAGATTGTCGTACACGAGCAATTCATGATGGAGCCGGAGATTGTAGCTGTTGGGGTTCAGCAGGGACTCGTCATACGGCTCGATGAAGATTCGCGTCCCGAGGAGGCGCTTGATTTCGAGTCCGGATAGAACCATGGTCGTGTCATCCGTTCAGGAATGGAACTTGTCCAACGCCGATGCAGCCTTGCCGTTCCCTCAATCACAGGGGGGGAGGTCAATCAGCTCCCTCTCGCGGCGTTCAAATCGGAGCACCTGCTTCACACCCGCGTCGCGCAGCGCGGCATACACCTCCGGGCGATGCCTTCCGACGTGCTTTGGAAAGTGTGAATCTGATCCGATGGTGACGGGCACGCCGGCCGCGACGACGGCGCGCAGGACATCCTGCGAGGGGAAGAAGTGGGCATTGGCGTGGTCGCGGCCGCTGGCATTGATCTCGATGGCGACACCGCTGTCGACGAGCGCGGGGAGGATGCGCTGGACGTGGGCGAGGACGCCCGACGGCGGGAGCTTGCGGCTGCGGACGGGCACGTCGAGGTGGGCGAGGATGTCGCAGAGGCCGCTTTGGGCGAGCTTTGCGACCTCGTCGAAATAGGCCTCGTAATAGGCGTCGAGGTCGGTGGTCTCGAACCACCATGCATTGGTCCACTGACCCGTTGCGGGGTTCACGAGATGGTGCACGCTTCCCAGGACATAGTCGAAGGGATAGGTGGCGAGGAATGCCTTGGCTTCGCCGAGGCGGGCGGGATTCCAGTCGGCCTCGATGCCGACGCGCAGGGTGAAATCCGCGCCCGGGCGATTCCATCGCGTGCGAGCCTCGTCCATCCAGGCGAGGTACCGGCCCATCTCGTACCGACTGGGGAAGAGGCACCGGCGGTCGACAGCCACCATCCAGTGGGAGTGCTCGGCAAAGCCAAATTCCTTCAGGCCGATTTCCTTCGCACGGGTGATGTATTCCTCAACGGTTCCCCAGGCGTGATGGCAGAGGACGGTGTGGCTGTGATAATCAACGGGCATGAGTTGGGCGGCGTTCCTGCGGGAGAGGTGGCAAACGGAATCCGACGGGTGGGGGCGGCGGCAAGGGGAAGGGAGCGACGCGAGTGACGCAGTGACGCGGGTTTTTGGAGTTGAAAAATTTCGAAGTGAGTGTCCGTGACGTCGTTTTTTGGATGTTTTGGTACATTCCGGGCTTTTTCGGGGAGAGGGATGGA
>CAYTRP010000287.1:0-5294 GCA_964440195.1 uncultured Candidatus Sumerlaeota bacterium | reverse complement strand
AAAGCACGCTTCCCACTTGGTCGTAATGGAACCCACCTTCATCAAGATTTCGGAGGACAGGCACCCGCGCGGCGGTGGGAACGTCAGGGCGTGCCCATCGTAATCTTGATGAAGGAGGATGCCCCGATCAAGGTCCCGGATCCAGATCTGTTCCTTTTGATTCAGACCCTCAACCAAATCCAGATTTTGATCCTCGAAGCGTAGCATAGTATCCCATCTTGGACGTAGACTCTGAGGGAGACCAGCAAAGCCAATGAGACCACTGATCGCATTTCTGCCCCAACTATGGGGAGCCCGGGTGCCATTGTACCACGCTCCGTTTTCGGCATCCGTGTTGCATCTTGCGGGTGCAGCGGTTGCCGCACTTTCCGTAAAGACTTCGGATGCCATTCTTTTTGTTGCTCCGCTTCAAGCATTCATAATCCTCTCTGCCATCTTGGTTTTCATCCGTGATCACCAAGATTCGGGACGCCGAGAAAGTTCTTACCCTAGAGTAGAAAAGGGGGAGCTGTTCGGCAATGACGAATCCAAGAATTCATTTGTCGGCATTCTCACACAGCGCGTTCCGACAATGCTTCATTTGCTGCTCACAGTTGCCTTAACGATCCCTCTGTCTGTGATTCCGTGGCTCTTTGGTGATTCCCGAATGGTGGCTGTAGCTTTATTACTGCTTTGCTTCGGGCTCATGGGCATATTCTCCCTCATTGTCTGGCTCCAGGATCTCAAGCAGCGGAAGGCAGTGTGGCCATAACCAAGGACATCAAGTTTTCGAACTCGCCCCCTCACCCCCGATTGACCCCAAAGCCTCCGCGCCTTCTGATCCAAGCAGAAGGCGCGGTTCGTTTATTCCCCTGTGCCCAGGAGCCGCATGACCATCCTGTTGCGCGACATTGGCGAGGACGGACTCCTCGATCTGCTGGGTTCCCGCCTTGGGGAGCCGGGGTGGAGAGTGCTCGTTGGTTTCGGGGAGGATGTGGCGTTGACCATGTCGTCCAAGCGCCAGATCGCGTGGACGACGGACATGATGGTGGAGGGGACGCACTTTCGTTGGAGGCCGGGATTGTCCGATGGGGAGTGGGCGCGGCGGCTGGGGCGGATGCTGGCGGTGTCGAATCTGAGCGATCTGGCGAGCAAGGGGGCCGAGCCGCAGTATGCGCTGTTGAGTTGGGGCTTCCCGGGGGAGACGCCGGTGGAACGCATCCTGGCGGTGTTTGATGGAATCGTGGAGGAGCTGAGGGAAGCGGGGGCGACATTGCTGGGCGGCGACACGGTGCGCGCGCCGCAATGGATGATGAACCTGGCAATCACGGGTGAGGTGAGGCGGGATGATTGCTTTCCCGGCCGGGGGGCCGCCCGCCCGAAATGGAAACTCTATGTCACGGGCACGCCGGGGTTGGCGCGGTGCGCGTTTGAGGCCGCCGAGAGCGGCGCGCCGGAATCGGATCGGCGCCTGGCGCATTTCCTGGCGCAAAAGGCGCGGCTGCATGAGGGCGCAACGCTTGTCTCGCTAATGAAGGTACTGGCGATGTTGGACGTCAGCGACGGGTTGATGAAGGACGCGAGCCGGATAGCGAGGGCATCGCAGGTGCGGATTCGCATCGAGGAAGCGCGCCTGCCGATTCATCCCGACGTTGCGCATCACGCGGAGATCACGGGACAGTCGGCGGCGGATCTGGTGTTGCGCGGTGGCGAGGATTACGAGCTGCTGTTCGCCGTCAGGCCCAAGGACGAGGAATTGATGTTGCGGGCGATGGGATACGAGCGTTTTGCCCCGGTCACATGCATTGGAGAAGTGGCGAAGGGGAGCGGGGTTGAGATCGTCGCGGCGGATGGCTCGGCGCGCGAATTCACGGGCGGGGGCTTCGAGCACTTCTCATGAGTATTCCTGGCGGCGCGGAACGCCGTCCCCTTGAAGGGTCATCATGACGACCGAGGCGCTGGACGCGGAATTTCTCGCACGGTTGCCGACCGGTCCCGGCGTCTACATCATGAAGGACGCCGCCGGGAAGATTATCTACGTCGGCAAGGCTCTGAACCTGCGCACGCGCGTGCGGTCGTACTTCCGCGAGGGCGGGGACGGGCGCCTGTTCATTCCCTTCCTGCGCAGCCGCATCGCCGCCGTGGAAACCGTCATCACGGACACGGAGAAGGAGGCGCTGCTCCTCGAAAACACGCTCATCAAGAAACACAAGCCTCGATACAACATCCAACTCCGTGATGACAAAACCTATATATCCCTTCGATTCGATGTCGCGCACCGCTGGCCGCGCCTGCATCGGACGCGCCGCCGCAAGCGCGGCGACAAGGCGCTCTACTTCGGCCCCTACGCCAGCGCCAGCGCGGTCAAGGAGACCATACGGTTCCTCCAGCGCCTCTTTCCCATTCGATCCTGCGGCGACAGGGAACTGGAGAACCGGGCGCGCCCCTGCGTGCTGCATCAGATCGATCGCTGCTGCGCGCCGTGCGTCGGGAAGGTGGACGAGGCCACCTACCGTGACTACGTGGACAAGACCCTGACTTTCCTGAGGGGGAAGCCCGGGGAGGGGCTTCGTCTGCTCCGTGCAAAGATGGAGGAATACAGCGAGCAAATGCTGTTCGAAAAGGCCGCCATGGTCCGTGACCGGATTCAGGCGATGGAGAGCACGGTGGAGGAGGAGAAGGTCCACAGCCATCGCCTCTTCGACCGCGACGTCGTGGCGATGGCGCGCGGCGGTGGACGCGTCGTCTTCGGCGTTCTTCCATACCGGCAGGGACGCCTCGAATCGCCCGAGACTTTCGAAGTGCGCGACACGAATCTCGAGGAGGGCGAACTCCTCGAAGGCTTCCTTTCGCAGTTTTATGACACGACGCGCGCCGTGCCCCGCGACGTGTTGGTTCCGCACAATCCCTCCAACCGCGAGTTCCTCGAACAGTTGTTCTCGGAAATGCGAGGGGGCGTCGTCAGCCTGCGAGTCCCCCAAAGGGGTGCCAGGCGCCGGCTCCTCGAAATGGCCCGGCAGAACGCCGATGCCTTGCTGCAGCGATTGCTCACGGGTGAAAAGACACTCATGGAGACGCTGGAGAATCTGAGGACCTCGCTCCACTTGGCGGCCCTGCCCCGCCATGTCGAGTGCCTCGACATCTCCAACTTCCAAGGCTCCTTCCCGGTCGGATCGCTGGTGTGCTTCCGTGATGGTCTCGCCGACAAAGCCGGTTACCGTCGCTTTCGCATTCGAACGATTGAGGGTCAGGACGACTTCGCCATGATACGCGAATGCCTTCGAAGGCACCTGCGTCATGTGCAGACGGGCGAGCAGGACGCTCCGGATCTGCTGGTCATCGACGGCGGCATTGGGCAGTTGAACAGCGCGGTGGAAGCGCTCAAGGAGATGGATCTGACCGACCGGGTGCCCGTGGTGGGGCTGGCGAAATCGCGCCTGAAGTTTCGGTCCGCATCGAAAAGTGACGAAAAGACGCGAACGGAGGAGCGGATCTTCCTGCCCGGGCGCAAGAACCCGGTGACGTTTCGGCGATCCGATCCGGCGCTGCACCTCTTGCAGCAAATTCGCGACGAGACGCATCGCTTCGGGGTCGCCTATCATCGCCTGCTGCGGACGCGTAGCGCCCTCAAGACCGGCCTGGAGGATATTCCGGGCGTCGGGCCGAAGCGGCGCCAGGTGTTGTTGAAGCACCTTGGAAGCCTCACGCGCATCAAGGCGGCCACCGTGGAGGAGTTGGCGCAGGCGCCGGGAGTTCCGCGCGCCGTGGCGGAGCAGGTTCACGCGTTCTTCCATCGGCCCGACGAGCAGCTCCAGATATGGACCGAGGAGGAATTGGAGGACGAGGAGCGGTCGCTCGAAGACATGGGAGACGAGGAGAGCACGGACACCGAGCCGGTCGATTTTAGTCCATTTTCAACCAACGAGTGAGTCGGATCCTCAATCGCCATGAAACAAGGATAATCACGGCGATCTCCATCGGCAGGATCATCGAAAACCAAACCAGGTTGCTTGCGATCAGAAAGCGCCGCGGATCGAGGATCAACCACATCGACCAATCAAGGGGCATCAGGTTGAATGCCAAGGGCCATGCCCAACTACAGAGGCACACCAGCAGCCCAAAGAGCAGCAATCGCGCCATGGCCTGCAGGGTGGCATGGAATGGATCAGTCCCCAACAGGTAGCAGCGCAGGGCGATCAGGACGACAACCGCGGCAAACAGCACATCCTCCAGAAATGCCAATCCCATGATGGGAACTCCCAGCGGGATGGCGGGACCGGCAAGCCACAGGGGAAGTTGGTAGGTGGGATCCGCGAGGAGTCCGGCATAGTAATACCAGACTCCCACTGCGTGAAAAACAGCGAGAAGAACCACTGGCACGATGGCCTTGCCGGCGATGATCGGCCCGGCTGTCAGGAACGTCACCGCCAGCTCCTCGCGCGCGGCATGCCATGCATGCCTGCTGGCGCTTCGTTGCGCCAGCAACAGGGCGATCAGCGCGTCCGGCCTGAAGGCCATGGCAAGCGTATGCAGCAATTCCGCCGCAGGAACGGCGACATTTCCCGCCAGCACTTGGGGTATGAACGCCCGCGTGGCCCACGTGAGCGGCAACCAGACGAAAAGCAGTATCGGAAGCCAGATCGCCATCCGCCGCGAGAACGTGCGCCACTCGCGCCACGCCACGGGATTGTCAAGGAGGAGGCCTCGCGGTGTCACGGCATGTCACGGGCCCGAAGATGCCACGTTGTCAGCGCCCAGAAGACAAGGCACAGCCCCAGCTTGGGAATCCCCATCGCCATGTATTGTATCATTGTTGCGAGCGTCGGATTCTTCATGTGGTCGGCCTCGCCGGTCAGGATCTGAAGCAACCACGCGGTCAGCGTTCGATTGTTTGCCTCGTTCACGTAGTAGAAGGCCTGGCCCGCCTGGGTGAGCAGGAGGAACGCCGCGATGGGCACCAGTGCCTCGGGTCGCGCGTTGAACAACAGGCCGAAATAAAGTGCCGCCATGCAAATCACGGCGCCATTGGCCGCGCCCTCGAACAACACGCCAAAGGCCGCCCAGAAGGGATGCACCATCTGCGCACCCCGCATTTCCGGCGTCACCGAGTAGTACAGCATGAGGCTCCCCTCGGGCAGCAGGCGGGCCCCCGTGTAGATCGTGATCGCCAGCAGGGAAACCGCGAACGGAATCGTGATGATCCCCCAGAGAAATTCTCCCGGCGCGAGGAACGTGGTGCGGAAGGGCTGGTAGAGTCCCGAGGGCCGGAAGCTCACCAGTGCGCGCCAAGTCATCAGCAGGGGAATGATGGTGCT
>CAYTRP010000286.1:0-5300 GCA_964440195.1 uncultured Candidatus Sumerlaeota bacterium | reverse complement strand
ATGACATACCCTCCGTTCTGGAATGGGCTGTCAACCTATGTCAGGACGGGACAGTCACATGGCCCTTCACCCTTCACTCTTCTCACTTCACTCTTCACCCTTCTCACTTCTTTCTCGCTCCGCACCACTCGACCATGAAGCGTGCGAAGACGTGGGCGACTTTTTGCATCGAGTCGATGCTGACCTTTTCGTCGACGCCGTGGATGTTGCGCGCCGTGGGGCCGTAGCACGTGGCGGGGCAGTTGCCGTAGAGGTTGAACATGCGCGCGTCGGTGGTGGCCGTCGCGGAAAGGTGCTTCGGCGGCTTGCCGAACAGGTCCGTGTGTACCTTGGTGAGGGTGGTCCCCAGCGGCGAGCGCGGGTCGAAGGTGCAACCCTCCGCCTGGAAGCCGACATACTCCACCACGGGCGGGTTCTCGCGCAGGAACGGGTCCTTCCCCGCCGCGCGACGCACGCAATCCTCGACGCGCGCCTTCAGCTCCTTGATGTCCTGGCCGGGGAAGAGCGCGAGACGGAAGCGCGTCACGCATTCGCCCGCGACGGTGCTGGCCCAATCGCCGCCGCGGATCACGCCGACGTTCAGGTTGATCGGATGCGGAATGTCCTTGTACGCGGGCGGTATGACGGCGGGATCGTTCAGCTCCTTTTCGAGTTCGCGCAGCGCCGCGATCAGCAGCCACGACTTCTCGATCGCGTTCACGCCGGATCCCGCGCCGAGCACGTGCGTCGTGCGCCCCATCACGCGCGTCTGGAACCACAGGACGCCGACCTGGTGCGTGAGGATCGAAAGGTCAAACGGCTCGGGGATGATGCACGCGTCGGCGGTGTAGCCCTGCTCGATGAGCGACAGCGCGCCGTTGCCCGTGCACTCTTCCTCGAGAACCGACTGGAACTGCACCTGCGACGCGGGCTCGATGCCGAGGTCCTGCATCGCCGCCAGCGCCCACAACGCGCACACGGATCCGCCCTTCATGTCGCCGGCGCCGCGCGCGCTCATCCAATCCTCGCCGTCTTCCTCCTTCAGGAGCATGTCGGGCTCGTATGGCGGCAGCGTCCACAAGCGATGCGGCTCCGCGCTCACGACGTCCACGTGGCCGTTGAACACGAGCGACTTGCCCGCCTTGCCGCCGGGCTCGTGAACGCCCACGACGTTGTAGCGTCCGTCGTAGGACCACTCCACAGGGCTCGACCCGGGATGCGAGGCGATGGCGGCAAAGTCGATGGGCAGGCGCTTCACCTCGAGGTCGAGATTCTCGTAGGTCTTCGCGATGTATTCCTGCGCGGGTGCCTCCTGCCCGAGCACGCTGGCATGGCGCACCCAGCCCGCGAGGATGTGCACCGCCCACGCGCGGCGCCCGGCGATGGCCTTTTCGAGATCCTTGGCGATTGCATCGGCTTTCACGGTCATGGGTCGGTCCCTCGTGTGGTGATGGTCCGCGTCAGGCCGGCCAGGATTCCAGCCTGCCGGGTTGCTCGGGAAACTCGCAATCGATCCCCTCCAGCGCGCTCGTCCTGTCATGCTCCGGGTGGATGCTCGCAAGCACCATGCGTCCCTCGACGCGACGAAACACGGCGCGCTCGGTGATCAGTGTGTCCACGCAGGCGCGCGCGGTAAGCGGCAACGAGCACTGCCCGACGAGCTTGCCGCGACCGTTCTTGTCGAGGTGGCGGCTGAGCACGATGACGCGGCGCGCCTTCTGCGCGAGTTCCATTCCGCCCCCCATGCCGGGCGTCAGCTTGCCCGGGATCATCCAATTGGCGAGGTCGCCCGACATGCTCACCTCGAACGCACCCAGCATTGCCACGTCGAGCCGTCCGCCGCGCACGAGCGAGAAGCTCATCAGGCTGTCGAAGAACGCCCCGCCCGGCAACAGCGTGCAGGCGCGCCCTCCCGCGTCGATCAACCAATGATCGCGTCCGTGCCTGGCATCGGCGGGCCCCATGCCGACAAACCCGTTCTCCGAATGCAGCAACACGGGAAATCCCTCGGGCAACACGCTCGGCACCAGCGTCGGCAGCCCGATCCCAAGGTTCACCACCATGCCCGGCTGCAACTCGGCGGCCGCGCGGCGGACAATCGTTTCTTCCTGGGGAGAGGTCATGGGAAGGGTGAAGAGTGAAGAGTGAAAGTGGGTGGTTAAGGTTACTGTTCAGATTCGTTCAGTTGGTCGTTGAGGTGGCTTCGGGGTGCGGCTTGCACGACGGCGGTGACGAAGACGCCGGGTAGGTGGATGTTCTCGAGTTCGAGGGTGCCGACCTCGACAATCTCCTTGGCCTCGACGAGCACCACGTCGGCGGCGGTGCCCATCACGACCGACATGTTGCGATTGGAGCCGCGCCACCAGCAATTGCCGGCACGGTCCGCGACGTCGGCGCACAACAACGCCACATCGCCGCGCAGGGCGCGCTCAAGGAGCCATGGGCGGCCGTCGAGTTCCACCGTCGGCTTCCCCTCCGCCACAATGGTTCCCATGCCGATGTCGGTGAGGAACGCGGGAATGCCCGCGCCGCCGGCGCGCAGGCGCTCGGCAAAGATACCCTGCGGCACCAACTCACAGGCGATCTCGCCCTTGTTCATGCGGGCGATGAAGTCGGGGTTGAGGCCGACGTGCGTGGAGACGAGGCGTCGCACCATGCCCTGTTCGACCAACAGGCCGATGCCGATCCCGGGCTCGTTCGCGTCGTTCTTCACCAGTGTGAGGTTGCCGAAGTCGGCGGGATGTCGCGCGAGAAACTCGAGGATCGAAAACGGCACTCCCCCACGCCCGAATCCCGCGACGAGCACCGTCTGGCCCCGACGCACATGGGTCCGCACGGTCGACTCCAGCGCGGCGACCTTGTCGAGCAATGCGGCGGAGGTCATGCCGCCTCCCGGAAAAGGTTTCGACGACCCTGAATCCCGAATCCCGAATCCTGGTTCCTCTTCACACCGAAACCCCTTCGGGGAGCTGGCCGGTCTCCGCTTCCTCGTACTCCTCGTCGTCCTCGATTTCTTCCGGAGGGAGATGATGCTCGGCAATGAGGGCCGCCTGCCGATCTTCCAGATGCCGTTCGAGCTTCGCCACCGCCTGCTCGAACAAGCCGAGCATCTCGTCCACGCCCGCGCGGTCGATGATCAGCGGCGGTGCGATCAGCACATGATCGCCGCGCAGCCCGTACAGGGAGCGCCGAGGATAGATCAGCAGCCCGAGGTCCTTGGCGATTGCCGTCACCTCCGCGCCCACCATCCAATTTGTCGGGAACGGGCGGTGCGTTTCGGGGTCCATGATGAACTCCACGCCGGCCAGCAGACCCTTGCCGCGCACGTCGCCCATGATGGGGTGGCGCTTCTGGATCTCGTGCAGCCTTCCGTGCATGTACTCCCCGACGACGCGCGAATTCTCCACCAACTTGTCGCGCTGGATGATCTTGACCACCTCGCAAGCGATCGCCGTCGAGAGCGGATTGCCCGCATAGGTGTGGCCGTGCTTGAAGCCGCCGTCGTCGAGCACCGGCTCGGCGACCTCGGCGGTCGTCAACACCGCGCTCACCGGCGTGTAGCCGCCCGAGAGGCCCTTGGACAGGATCACGATGTCGGGCGTCACGTCCCAATGCTCGTAGCCGAAGAACGTTCCCGTGCGCCCGCAACCGGTCAGCACGTCGTCCACGATCAGGATGATCTTGTGCTCGTGGCAGATGCGCTCCAGCGTGGGGAGATACTCGTCGGGCGGCACGATCGCGCCGGTGGAGGCGCCCCCGATGGGCTCCACGATCAGCGCCGCGATGTTGTCCGCCCCATACGTGTCGATGACATGCTCAAGCTGGCGCGCGCACTCCACCTTGCACGCGGGATACGTGCGCCCCAGCGGGCAATGGTAGCAGTAGGGCGCGGGAATCTTGGGGAACTGGTTCATCATCGCGTTGAACGGGATGTTGAGCGGCGCATACGACGTGCACGCCAACGCCCCCAGCGTCGCGCCGTGGTAGCTGGGCGAGCGCGAGATGATCAGCGACTTCGATTGCTTGCCGATGGACCACCAGAATTGCCGCGCGAGCTTGATCGCCGTCTCCACGCCTTCCGAGCCCGAGTTCACGAAATACACATACTTCAACTCCGGCGGCGACAACTCCACCAGCAACTCGGCCAGCTCGTTGGCCGGCTCGCTCTCGAACTGCGTCCGGTACGTGAACGAAATCTTGTCCATCTGGCGCATGGCCGCCGCCTGCACGTCCTTGTTCCCGTGCCCGAGGTTGGCGGAAATGGCCCCGCTGCACCCATCGACGTACTTCTTCCCGGCGGTGTCCCAGATGTAGATGCCCTGGCCGTGGCTCGCCTCGGGAAGGGGCTTCATGTCCCGGTAGATGAGCGACGAACGGCGAGGGCGTTTCTGGCCCGGCGGCGCGGGCGACGGTTCGAACAGTTGGGCCACGGGACGCTGGCGGTTCCCGGCTTTTTGGAGCGACACGGGGATGAGCCTCCTGGCAAGTCGGAGAAGCGGCTATTGGCCATCGGGACAAAAAGAGCGCGAACCGCCCCACGGGGAGGAATACGGCCCCTCGCCGATGAAGGCAAGGCTTTCCGGGGGACAGCTTCTGTCGCCGACATGTCTTGTCCGATATTGGATACAGCGCCCCTCGGCAGGGGATGTCGGTTGCCCATCCTGCCGCCGGGCCACATCACGGGGCACCGACAGCCTCTCCGGCCGACGTGGTACGCTGCCATTCCCCACCCAGGAGCCGAACGATGCGTCACCCGATGGCTATGATCATGCTGGTGATCTGCCTCGCCGTACCCGCCGGTCTCGGTGCTCAGACGGAATCCCCGCTCGGATCCCTGTGGAGCGTCATGGAGTTTGGCGCCGTCGCCGACGGCGAGACAGACAACACCCAGGCGTTCCAACTTGCCATGGATCACGCGTGGAAGGAGGGCGGCGGCGTGGTCTGGGCACCGGCCGGTCGCTATGCGTTCAGGGGCACGTTGAACATCCCGCGCGAAGTGACGTTGCGCGGCGTGTACCACTATGCCCCCGCCCACGCGGGGGTTCGGGATCGCACCGACGAGTTGCCCAAGTACGGCACGACGCTGCTCGTGCGCACCGGCGGTGGGAGCGAGGACGGCCCGCCGTTCATCCGCCTCGACAACAACAGCACGCTCCAGGGCGTGTGCATCTATTACCCGGACCAGGCGTGTCTCGTCCTGGCTTCCGGGACTTTCCCCAAAAATTAGCCGCTCCAAAGTGCGAGTATATCAAGCTGTGGATCTGGCGGCAATTTGGGTTTTGTGGCAAAGACCTGTTTGGTGGTCTTGCGCAGGATTTCCG
>CAYTRP010000285.1:0-5303 GCA_964440195.1 uncultured Candidatus Sumerlaeota bacterium | reverse complement strand
GGTGAAAAGTCGTCCGCGCTGGCGGGCCTCGGTTCGCTCGCCCGGTTCAAGTAGACTCATCGGCCTCGCCTTCGGCCAGCCGTGTCCCTTCGCCAAGCCACAAGGAGGTCGCCAGCAATCCCAACATCATGACACCACCGGCGAAGAAGTGGGATAGGAACACCCGCTTGTAGAAGTCGGCCAACGCGGCGTTGGCGGGAATGGCCACAATGACGGGCAGCGACACCAGCAGGACCGAGGCGAACAGGAGGACGCGCACGCCTGGGTTCCGGGGAAGCGGCCAGGTTCCGGTGAGAAGCATGGCCGCTGGCCAGACAAGCAACAGGTAATAGTGCGACCAACTGAGTGGGCTGACGAGAATGGCCAGGGCCATGACGGCGGCCAATTCGGCGGCGACCCTCGCGGGAGTGCGCGGGTGGCGGGCGAGCAAAATTGCGAGGAAGGGAATCGCGAAAAGGGGGATCGTCAGGATGGTCTTGAATGTCCCGAACATTGGCGGTCGCCGGATGGGTTCCCAGTCGAAGAGATGGCCGGTGGTCATGAGGCGCGCCAGGGTGCCGCCGAGGGATTGCGCGTTGAAGGCGGCGATGGGGCGTCGCTGGAAGGGCTTGATGCAGTGCGAGTACCATGCCTCGTGAAGCGGCCATCCATAGATCGCGAGGGACAAGGAAAGCAGGACGGCGAGGGTCGCCGCGAAGGCGGCAAGGGCCTTCCAGCGCCGGGTGACAAGCAGGTAGAGGGCGAACAAGCCGAAGGGGAGCTTGAGGAGGGCCACCAGGGCGAGAAGAATGCCGGCCGGAACCTCGCGTCCGTGGCCCAGGAATCCGGCGGCCGGAAGGAGCAGGAGGAACAGCAGGTGCGTGCTGTTGCCCTCGCGCAGGCTGTTGAAGAGGGGACCGCTGGCCGCGAGGAGCGCCACGACCACGATCGCGCGAACGGGCAATTCCCCCTTGGTGGCGCGAACGAGATGAATGCCTACCAGCGCGACGGCCACAACGCCCATCGCCAGGAAGAGGATGCCCGCCGCCCCGGCTGGCAGGACGGCAAACGGGGAGAACAAGAGTGCAACGATGGGAATGTTCACAAAGTGGGCCGGTTGGTAGAGCGCGAGCAATTGCCCGCCGTCGGCCCATGCGGCCTCTCCCGCGGGGCGGTAGGCCTTGTGGAAGTCGCTAAAGAGTCTGGCAGGCTCCGAGTGGAACCAAAGCAACGAGGCCGCGACCGCGGCGGGCGGCAGGGCCGCGAGCATCGCCCGGCGCGAGAGACCCGGGCGAGTACGGGCAATCCATCCCGCCGTGGCCAAGGCCAGCACGCACAGGAGGTGAGCCAGGTAGACATTCATGGATGGTTGAAGGTTCGTGCACCCGGGCGATTGCAGGTCCGGCGACGTCGGAATGGATACAAGTGGCGGCGTCGAAGTCCCGGATGTCAACGAGGACCTCTTCCTTGACGGCCAGGGACAATCATGGTTAGGGAATCATTTGGTAGGGAATGATTCCCGGAACCCACCAAGGGGAGCAGCAAGCATGGGAATGGATTGGCGGCCCCGATGAGGACCGCTCTTGCGTCGGCGGCCCCGGGACCTTGGGTCAACATGGCCAGGGTTTCCGTGTTCCTGTTCTTGATGCTGCTCGTTTCCAACTCATGGCGATGGGACAGCCCCCACATCCACACATTTCCGCTGTTGGCGTTCCTCGTTCCGGCGGTCTACCTTTGGCGGGTGGATCGGTGGAACAAGGTGCTCGACTGGATCATGCGAGGGTGGAGGCACCTTGAGGCGAGGGGGCCGTGGACGTTTGCGTTGGTCTGCCTGCCGGTGACGCTTTGGATTTCATTCGTCATCCTTGGTCCCTACCCACACGTTCCCGACGGCTATTCCTACCTTTTCCAGGCCAAGTTGATGGCGGCGGGCCGAGTCAGTACTCCCGACGTGCTGAATCGGTTCTTCGAGATTCCCTGGAACGTCATCCACAACGGACAGGTCTTTAGCCACTACCCCCCGGGCTGGCCGGCGCTGCTGGCCCTCGGCGTGATGGTGGGCTTGCCCGCGGCGATCAACCCCCTGGTTGGCGCGTTGACCATTCCGGTGACCTACCTTCTCGTGCTGGAATTGTCGGACCGGCGCCACGCCCGGTTGTGTGCCCTGTTCGCGCTCCTGTCCCCATTCTTTCTTTTCATGTCCTCCAACTTTCTGTCCCACGCCAGTTGCCTGCTGTTCACCGCCCTGGCGGCGCTGTTCCTGCTGCGCGCGCATCGATTGGACAACCGGGGATTGTATCTGCTGGCGGGGTTGGCGGCGGGCGCGGCATTCCTGGTCAGGCCGCCGGACGCCCTGGTCGCATGGATGGTCATGGCGCTCTTCATCCTGTTTCGGGGCGGCGCGCGCGGCATCCCGCGCCTTGCCTTGGCGAGCACCGGGTTCTTGCTTGGCATCGGGATTTATCTCTGCTACAATCGCGCCCTGATGGGCGAGTGGTTCACGCCCCTCCATGTCCTGACGGGGACATGGAACCGGTTCGGATTCGCGGGGGACATCGGCGCGCCGGATTGGGAGGACAACTTCCGCGAACCCGGCCACACACCGTGGCGCAGCCTGCTGAACCTGAACTTCAACATGGTGGTGCTGGGAACGGACCTGTTCGGCTGGCCAATCTCCTCGCTGACGTTTGCAATCCTCCTCCTCTGCTTTGGCAGGAAGTCGTGGGGCCATTGGTTCAGCCTCTGGATGATCGGTGGCATCTCGCTTCTCTATGCGGGATTGTGGTACCATGGAATCTGCTTTGGCGCGCGATACTATTACACGGCGCTTCCCTACTTCCTCTTCCTGACCGTCAGCGGCATCGTGCAGTTGCCTTCGATGGCGGAGCGCCATTTCGGTCGCCATGTGGGGGGAGCGGGAAGATTCGTCCGCACCCTGGTGGCGCTCCTCTTTGTTTACTCAGCGGTGTTTTACCTGCCCTATGTGGTGCTCGTCGTGCCGTATCACAATTTCTGCGACTTCCACGACGCGACGGTTCGCCGCGCGCGCCGCGATGGAGTCCACAACGCCATCGTCTTTGTCTCGCCGCCGGGCGAGATGGCCCTGCCTGCCCTTGCCGCCAATCGGTATCCGCCCGGGGAGGGGGACATCATCTTCGCCCATGACCTGGGGGAAGAAGCCAACCGGGAGCTGCTCGGGCAGTATCCCGGGCGAAGCGTCCATTACTACAAGACAAAGGTCCGCAGAAGCTCCCTCAAGGAAGCCTTGGAGAAGTTGTACCTGCGCAAGTTGGCGAATCCGACCACGACCTCGGTCAACTACCTCGGACCCGAGGATCGCCATTGACGGCCCGATCGTGGGCAGGCCGGTTCAGCGCGAGCCGCCCGGCAGGGCGCGGTGCCTCGCGGGCTGGGGATCGCGCGGGTGCTCCTGCCAGTATGCCTCGACGTCCTTGGGGGGGTAGGCGATGATCGGCGGATCATCCTCGCGGTTGCGCTCGTACACGTCCATGAACTTCAGGCGCATGACCTTGGTGAAGTCCTCCTCCATCATCCTCGTCAGCCAGGGGGGCGCGAGGTCGTCGCTGTGCTTGTCGTTCCCCGTGACCCAGTAATAGTAATCCCACCTGCCCATGAGGATGAAGTCGGGCGGGTCGCGCATCACTTCGCCCTCGAGGTTCTCCATCCATTCCTTCGGTGACCAGGCTGCCCGCAGGGGAAGGTTGTAGGCGAACTTGGATGGGCCCGAGACCCCCAGATTGTAGTACACCTGTGGGCGGAATGCGAAGATGAAGAGCCGCGGCTTGCCGTCGGGCCCCACACGGTCGCGCCCCTTGATGTACTCCTGGATCAGATAATCCTCGTAAGGCATGTAGAGATGATAGAAGTCGAACCGGTCGTAGTACGTCTTCGGGTCCGCCTTGCCCGTTATCCAGTCGATCGCCTGCCTGTTGCGGCGCCGCAACTGCTCGACCATCATGTCCGATTGGACCCAGAAGATCAGGGCGATCACCAGGAGCAGCCACGCGGCGATGCGGCGCCAGTCGCGCTGGATGGGCCACGCCTTGGCCACCAGCAGGATGATGCCGGCAAAGAACAACCCCAGAAACATCGAGACGAACGCCACCAGCGGCCAATGGTGGTAATTGAAGAACTTCATCTGGATCCAGTAATTCGAGGCGGCCAGGATCATGCCGATCAGGGTGTAGAGCATGTACTTCCAGGTGGACTTGGTGCCGAGGCGATAGCACAGGACGGTCCCCACGACCGACAGGAAGGGCCATGCATTGAAGGCATGATACCCGCGGAAGAACTCGTTCCACCTGCCGCGCATGAGCTTTACGAGATCGTCCCCCCCCGCATGGTCGCGCGTGATTTCCGTCACGGCGTACTGGCGCACCCAGACGAACTGGGCATGGTACAGGTCGTACAGGGAACCGGCGAGGACGAAGTACGCCAACGCGGGGAGCCCAATGGCCAGGCCGCCCAACACATAGGGGACAAGGGGCAGGCGCGCCAGCCACTTGCGGCCCGCAAGGGCCTCGTGGTGCACGGATGCCGTGAGCCAAATCATGGGGGCGAGCATGACGGCGAACAGCATCGTGCTGCGCAACAACAACACGCAGCCCATCAGGATGCCCGCGATGAAGGCCTTGAGGAATCGCCGGCGGGGGATGCGCTCGCGCGCGGCCTTCCAAAGCAGCAACAGGCCCCAGAGGAAAAACGGGAGCATCCAATCGTCGGGCTGGCCGATGGTGATGGGCGTCCCCCACGCGCCTCCCATCATCAGGAAGACCACGGCCGAGCACCAACCAACCATCTTGAAGCCGAAGGCGCGCCCCGTCGCGACCATTCCCAACGCGGCCAGCCCCTGCATCAGGAGGTGCATCACGCGGATCGGGACGGTGTTCCCCGCCCCGGCCAGCAGCGGGATCATGTAGAGGAAGAAGATGCCCGGGGACTTCATGTCCCACGTGTCGCGATACAACACCTTCCCCTCGAGCATCTTCATCGCCGACGTCGCATAGATGCTCTGGTCGAGCGCGAGGGGGAAGAAAAGCAGGTGCCATTGGAACGCGATCGTGGCCAGCAGCACGATCGCTGCATCCCGGCGAGTGATCAATCGGCGCCGCGAGCGCCGTTTCCGCTTGCCGTCCTGGGGAATCATCGAATCTTCGCCCGGTTTCGCTCATGCAACTCTTGGCGCTCGCCCACAAAACACACTGAACGTTGCGGAACGCGAAATATAGCGTCAAGCCCTGACTCGTCTGAGGACCTTCCCCAATATAGAGCGCCAAATTTCCTAACCCCATAAAGCCGAACGA
>CAYTRP010000284.1:3232-5304 GCA_964440195.1 uncultured Candidatus Sumerlaeota bacterium | reverse complement strand
CACGGTGGTCTACGCGCCACCGTGGTGGTGCTGGTGGTGCAGGCGGTCAGGAAGGCGGCCGCCGAGGCGAGGCCAAGAAGGGCGCGGAGCATGGGAGTTCTCCTGTTCGGGCACGGCGAAGGGTGCGTGCTGATTGGAGAACGAATCGGCCTACCGGCGAAGCGCCGCAACCGCTAAACAGACCCACCCGGCCAGAAGCGCCACGCCACCAATCGGAGTGATGGCACCGAGCCAGCGTGGGCCGGTCAGCACGAGGAAGTAGAGGCTGCCGGAGAAGATAGTGGTCCCAGCAAGAAAGCACCATCCGCAAGCAGCCAGCGCACGAGAGGGGCGTTCACTCAGTCGCGCCAGAATCGCAACACCGAGCAGCGCCAGCGCGTGGTACATCTGATAGCGCACGGCCGTCTCGAAGATGGCCAGGTCCTTGGGGTCGAGGTGTGCCTCCAGGACGTGGGCACCAAAGGCCCCGGCGGCGACCGCGAGAAAACCGAAGAGGGCTGCGAAAGCCAGAAAGAGCCGGGATGGCGTCATGATGAGAAGGGGGCGTGGGGGTGGAGTGGAGGGGAAAACGTGGTCCTGAACCCAACAAGGGGAATCTGGGAGAGATCGGCGGATCGGTCAACGCACAAGCTCCGGACGGCCCTGCGCCGACCAGCCCGTTACCCTTTGAGCGGGGCGGACGAAAAAACGTGGAGGAAAGTGGGAAATGGAGAGGAATAGGCTTGACGGACGGCACCATTTGGAAACACAAGAAGACGCAATTGGAACGGAATGCCAAGGAGCGCCCAATGACCCTCATTCTCAAGGAAGCGTCCGTCCAGTATCTGTCCCGACGATCCGGGATCCCCGAGGAGTTGCACCTGAAAGGCGAAGTGGTCAGGCGCCTGATTGGAAAGTTCGTGAATCCGGCCACCCCCGCGGAGTTGATTGCCATGATTAATCAAGGGATATCCTTCACGGAATTCGAGGATCTTCAAGCCTGCCTGGACGTTTCCAAGATCCGGCTGGCGGAACTGCTCAACATCTCCAAGGCCACCTTGCACCGGCGCGAAGCCGCACAAGGCCTACACCCCGATGAATCCGACCGCCTGGTCCGCTTTGCGCGGCTGCTGGGGCGTGCCATCGATGTCCTTGAATCGCTCGATAGCGCACGGCGATGGCTCAAGGCCCCGCAGTATGGGCTGGACGAGGCGATCCCCCTCGAGTACGCGCGCACGGATGTGGGCGCGCGCGAAGTGGAACTCCTGCTCGGCCGCATCGAGCACGGAGTCTATTCCTGATGCCGGTGGCTTGGCGCATCGTCAAAGCGCAGTACGCCCATACCGCGCTGGACGGCGAGGGGGCCTTCCAGTATGGCGGGCGATGGAACTCTCGGGGCGTCCGCGTGGCCTATGCGAGCGGAACGCTTTCGCTGGCGGTTCTGGAGACACTGATTCGCCTCACGCCCCCGGTGACGGCGCGTTTTTGCGCCATTCGCGTCGAGTTCGACACGGGGCTTGTCGAGCGCGTTCCGGAACAGTTCATTCCAGACTGGAGTTGGGATTTCCCCCAGCCGACCAGTCAATCCCTGGGCGACGCCTGGGTGCGTGCAAGGCGTTCCGCCGTCCTTGAAGTGCCGAGCGTGCTCGTACCCGTTGAGCCCAACTACCTGATCAATCCCCTGCATGCGGACTTCGCAAGCCTGCGGGTGGATGAGCCGTCGGATTTCGCCTTCGACCCCAGATTGTTCTCGCGGAAGTGAGGGGGTCCTGCGGACCTCAATCCACAAACGCCCACAGCAGGTGCTGGCTCTTGGCGTCGAGGACGGCGGGATCGGGGACGAAGTAGAGATCGCCCGCGACGTCGCGGATGAGGACGCCCCCACTGGGGAGTTCGCGCGGCCAGGCGTCGCGGGCCGTCTGGAACTTGCGCGGGCCCTGAGCGGTCTCGACGGTCCACAAGCGCAACTCATACTCCTCGCTGATGGCGAGGATACGCGTGATGACGAGCACAAAGCCCACGCGCGCGAGGGCCTCCTCGAGGTGCGCGCGGGACTGCTCGTCCAGGTCGCCGGGGTCATTCAGGAGCAACAC
>CAYTRP010000284.1:465-3222 GCA_964440195.1 uncultured Candidatus Sumerlaeota bacterium | reverse complement strand
CGCGCGACGTCGGCGGAGATCGCCGACAGCACCTCCTCGTCGTCGCGAAGGGAGATGAAGTGGGCGGGGTGGCTCCATGGAAAGCAGCGCACGGCACGCACCGCCGTGCGGGTGCCGCCGGGCGCGAGGAGTTCGAGCTGGCCGTCCACCCGCGCATCAAGGCGATGCGCGACGCGCGGGGACGTGTGACCGTTGGTCGATGCGGGCATCATGGTTCAGGCTTCCTTGCGAGCCTTGAAAGCGTCGAGGATTTCGCGCCAGAAGGTGGCGCGGCGATGTTCGCGCACGGCGATGCGAGCCCAACGTTGACCGACGGGCGTGTCGGCGCATTGGCCGCGACGCGTCGCGGGGCGGTTCTTGTGATCGCGTCCGGGAGCGGGCCGCTCGCCGTTCTTCCATTCGGGATCCACGAGACACCTTTTCTTTTCGGGGTTCCTGCCGATAACTGGACTGACTGACAACCGATACGGGTTGGTGGTTCGCGTTATTCAGTTTTTTAAGGTAGCAGGGCATCTTGCCCGTGACCGGGGTCTCCTCATGGGCAGGATGCCCATGTCACTTTAATTTTCTAAACCGCGTACATCTCGTGTAGTTGCTGCTGCAAGTCGTGCAGCTTGCGGTACGTGCCGTCCTCCTTGGCAAGCAGTTCCGCGTGCGTGCCGACCTCGGTGAGGCGGCCCTCCTCGATGACGAACAGGCGAGAGGCGCGCTGAAGCGTCGAGAGACGGTGGGCGATGGCGAAGACGGTGCGCCCGGCAACAAGCCGGTCGAGAGCCTCCTGAATCTTGCGTTCGGTCTCGGTGTCGACGCTGCTGGTGGCCTCGTCGAGGATGAGGATGCGCGGATTGGCAAGGAGGGCGCGGGCAATGGAGACACGCTGGCGCTCGCCCCCCGAGAGGGTTTGTCCGCGTTCGCCAACGACCGTGTCGTAGCCATGGGAAAGCTTGCAGATAAAGTCATGGGCGTTGGCGGCTCGGGCGGCTTCGATGATCTCTTCCAGCGTGGCGTCGGGGCGCCCATAGCGAATATTTTCAAGGACCGTGCCGTGGAACAGGTAGGGGTCCTGGAGGACCATGCCGACCTGGCGGCGGTAATGCCCCGTGTCTATCTGGGCAAGGTTCACGCCATCAATGAGGATGCGGCCACTCGTGGCCTCGTAAAACTTCACGATCAGGTTCGTGACCGTGGATTTCCCGGCGCCGGAAGGTCCAACAAGGCCAATCATCTCGCCGGGCTGGACGTCGAAGCTCATGCCCTTTATCACCTGCCGCACGCCATCGTACGCGAACACGACGTTCTCGAACACGACGTGGCCCCGAATATTGTCGACCTGGATCGCCTCGGGCTGCTCGCCGGCGTTGGGCTCGGTATCCAGCACCTCGAAGATGCGGTGCGCCGAGCTGGTGGCGCGGTTGAGCATGCGCGCGATCTGGCCAATGACCTCGATGGGCTGGAAGAACATCGTCAGATACAACAGGAAGCTGACGAACGTGCCGATGGTCAGCGTCGGCTGCGGGCTGGCCAGCAGGCGCGGGATCGCGAGGATCCACACCGCGAGCACCAGCGCGTGCATGGCCAGCAGCAACACGGGCCAGAAGCGCGTCCATGTGCGATGGATGCGTTCGGTCTCGTCGGTGAAGACCTCGTTGCGCGCGTTGAAACGCTGCGTCTCGCGATCCTCCTGGTTGAAGACCTTCACGACGCGAATGCCCGGGATCGTGTCCGAGAGGACGTCGGTCATGTCGGACCACTTGCGCCAGCAGCGCAGGAACAATCGCTCCATGATGCGCCCATGGCGGAAGATGGCGTACAGCAGCAGCGGCACCGGAATGATCATCACGAGCCCCAGCCGCCAATCGAGCCACAGCAACACGATCGCGAGACCGAGGATCTTGATCAGCGAGAGCGAGACCTCGACCACGCCGAACGCGACGAAGTCCCACAGGCGGTCCGTGTCCGAGCTGACGCGGCTGATGATCGAGCCGGTGCGCTTCTTCGAGAAGAACGAGACCGACAACTTCTGGATGTGCTCGTACAGCTCGTTGCGCAGGTCGCGCGCGACATACTCGCCGAGCACCGACATCACGCGCAGGCGCACCCATTGGAAGAACTCCATGAGCACGAAGACCGCGAGGAGCACGCCGACAAAGAGCATGCTCGTGCGCATCGCGTCGGCCTGCGCGAGCGCCCCCTCCTGGTAGGGCCTGAAGACGCGGTCGATCAGCGTGCCCGTCACCATGGGCGGCACGAGCGTGACCAGCGAGAACGCGCACGCCGCGAGCATGCCGCCCGCGACACGCCAGCGATACGGACGCAGATAGCCCAGCAGGCGCCAGATGACCGCGGCCTGGTTCGAGGCAAAGGAAGCCTGCGCCTCGCGCACCGCCGTCGTCGAAGTCTCCTGGTACACCGTGTCGGCCTCTTGGCTGGGCTCCATGGCGTGCCCATGGATCTGCTGCTCCACGAGGAAGCGGATCGTCTCCATCGTGCGGCGCTGCCGGTGCGTGTAGCGAAGGACGGCGAGCGCCGGCTCGCCGGGTTCGGCGAGAAGCGTCAGCGTCGTGCCGCTCAGGCCGTGCTCCTCGCGGATGGCACGGATGGCGTCGCGCGCGAGTGTGTTGACAGTGCCGTCCTCGCGCGCGATGGCGAGGTGCGTGGGCCCCAGCGCGACCCAGCGCCGCGTCAGCTTCATCGACCCGTCAAGGTCGGCGAGCGCGTACAACTGGATCGGCTGGCCGCCAAAGGCGCCCTCGATGG
>CAYTRP010000284.1:0-455 GCA_964440195.1 uncultured Candidatus Sumerlaeota bacterium | reverse complement strand
ATCGGAATGCGACAGGGTATCCTGCGTCGCCTTCATGGTCGGCTATCCTTCATGGATGGAGGGGGCGGGGGTTCCGGAGGCGGTGGGACAGGCCAAGAAAAAAGCCCTCCGGGGTTTTGGGTCCCGGAAGGCTTTTCCCGTCGAGTCATCGCGCGTGGCGCGCGGAAGATTCTAGGTGAAGTTTCTCCGGGAGGAGGAAGCGGACACGACGCCCGACAGGCGGGCCTTGTCGCCGTGGGAGATAATATTGGGATTCATCATGGGGATCTCCGGTGGGGAATTTCCACCGTGTGCAAAAGTGAAAGGAGGCAAGCGGAAGCCAGCGGGCGTGTCAACCGGGATGAGCAGTGGATTTTGGGCGCTTTGGCGTGCCGTCGCTCTGTAGTGCGGTCGCTTGCTACCGCTGTTTGCGCCGGGAAGCTTGCTTCCGGCGCTCCGGGGGGGTTGCGTCGAAG
>CAYTRP010000283.1:0-5325 GCA_964440195.1 uncultured Candidatus Sumerlaeota bacterium | reverse complement strand
CGGAGCCGGAGACGGCAACGGACCACCTGTATTCCCCGGACAATGGCCCGCACCTGCCCATCTATGATCGCGAGGACAAGCCCGCGACCGAGGGCGATGCCCTCTCGATGGGTCAGGCCATCAACCGGACGCTGCACGATGAGATGGGTCGCGACACGCGCATGGTGGTCTTCGGGGAGGACGTGGCGGACGTCACGGACGAGCGCTACCTCGAGGCCGTTCGCGGCAAGGGTGGTGTCTTCAAGATCACGCATGGGTTGCAAAAGAAATACGGGACCAGCCGCTGCTGGAATGCAATGCTTGCCGAGGCCAACATCGTTGGCCGTGCCCTGGGGCTGGCGGTGCGGGGCTTCCGGCCGGTGGTGGAGATCCAGTTTTTTGATTATATTTGGCCGGCAATGACCCAGATCAGGAACGAAGTCGCCACGATGCGCTATCGTTCCGGTGGCACATGGAGTTCGCCGATCGTCATCCGCGCGCCCATTGGCGGGTATCTGCGGGGTGGAGCCATCTACCACAGCCAGACGGGCGAGAACATCTTCGTCCAATGTCCCGGGTTGCGCATCGTGTACCCCTCGAATGCGCGGGATGCCGTGGGGCTCCTTCGCACCGCCATCCGGTGCGACGATCCCGTTCTCTTCCTCGAGCACAAGCACCTGTACTACCAGGGGTACAATCGCTTCCCCTATCCCGGGGAAGACTTCACGATCCCCTTTGGCAAGGCGGCGGTGCGCCGCGAGGGCGAGGACGTGACCATCGTGACATGGGGAGCCTTGGTCCAGAAAGCCATGGAAGCCGCCGAGCGCCTTGCGCGCGACGAGGCGCGCAGCGCCGAAGTCATCGACATCCGAACGTTGAATCCGCTGGACACCGAGACAATACTGAATAGCGTCCGCAAGACGCACCGTCTGGTCGTCGCGTCCGAGGAAGCCCGCACCGGCGGATTTGGCGCGGAGATTGTCTCGCGCGTGGCCGAGAATTGCTTCGAGTGGCTGGATGCGCCGGTCCAGCGCGTGGGCGCGCTCGATTGCTGGGTCGCCTATTCCCCCGTTCTTGAAGATGCCATCCTCCCCGACACCGACGGTGTGTACGACGCGTTGCTGCGCGCCGTCCGGTATTGACAGAAAGTTGCCATGACTCCTTCAAAATCCGCCGGTTTCCTGACCGAGATCCCGATGCCCCAGATGGGGGAGAGCATCACCGAGGCCACGATCGTCAAGTGGCACAAGGCCGTCGGCGACCTCGTGCGTCTCGACGAGACCATCCTTGAAATTTCCACCGCAAAGGTCGAGGCGGAGATCCCGGCACCCTGTGATGGGGTGGTGGCCGAGATCTTGTACGTGGTGGGAGACACCGTCGATGTGGACACGGTGATCGCCCGAATTGCCCCCCCCGGGACGAACATCGGGGATCTGGGGTTGGCGGATACCCCGATAAATGGGAAAGCAAGAAAGATCGAGGAACCGGAGATACCGGCTCGCCAACCGTTTGAGCGTGGAGGGGAAAATCACCAACGCCACCTCACTCGCGAGGAAGAAATCGAGGTGGATCGGGAGCGGCTGCTCAAGCGGCGCAGCACGCCGCTCGTCCGCAGCATGCTGCGCGAACTCGGCATCGATCCTTCCCTGATCGCCGGAACCGGAAGCCACGGCCGGATCACGAAGGAGGATGTGCTGCGGTTTTTGGACACCCGCCGGAACGAGAAGACGATTGGCGTCGAGAAGATTCCGGATGCGACACAGGCAACACCGCCGGTGCTCAAGCCACCCCGCAAGAATGACCCGCTGGGATTGCCCGTTGGAGGCGCGCTGACCCTTGAGGGACAACGCGTGGAATTCGGGCCAGGGCTCGGGGATCTCGTCGAGCCGATGACCGCGATGCGGCGGGCAATCGGCCGCCACATGATCTACAGCCTGCAAACGAGTCCGCACGCCTACACGGTCTTCGAGGCGGACATGACAAACGTCGTGCGCCTCCGCGAAGCCAAGAAGGCGGAGTTCGAGAAGACCTACGGGGCAAAGTTGACGCCCCTCGCCTTCCTGACGCGTGCCCTCGTCGAGGCATTGATCCAGTACCCGGTTCTGAATAGCAGCGTGGACGACAAGAACAACATCCTGTATCACCGCCAGATCAATGTCGGCATCGCCGTGGCCGTGAAGGATGGTTTGATTGTTCCGGTCATCCCGAATTGCGAAATGAAGACGATTCCCGAGATTGCCATCGCGATCAGCGACCTCGCCACGCGCGCGCGCAACCGCCAACTCAAGGCGACCGAAGTGGAGGGTGGCACCTTCACCATCAGCAGCCCCGGCGCGCGGGGATCTCTGATGGGCATGCCCATCATCAGCCAGCCCCAGATCGCCCTGATTCACATGGGTGGCATCCAGAAACGGGTCGTGGCCATCGAGGACGCCGATGGGAATGACATCATTGCCATCCGCCACCGCGTGATCATGACGCTGGGACTCGATCACCGCGTCATTGATGGGTGGGTTTGCGACTCGTTCATGGCAACCATTCGCGACCGCCTCGAAGGTGGGAAGTTTGACGTGATGGACGACGGCTCCTGATCGCGGCGGTACACGCGGCCCGGGGCCGGCCTGCTTCATCATCCCCTTGCCCACTGCGGGTCGCGTAAGGTCTTCTCCCCTTGGTGATCAACTCCCGGGGGTCCTCTTTTCCATGCACAAGATCGTACTTCTTCGCCACGGCCAGAGCACGTGGAACCTTGAGAACCGCTTCACTGGTTGGACTGATGTGGACCTGACGCCTCAGGGCGTTGAGGAGGCGCGCGCGGCCGGGCGGGTGCTGCGCGAGGAGGGATTCGAGTTTGATGTGGTTTACACCTCCGTCCTCAAGCGCGCCATCCGGACGATGTGGCTGGCGCTCGACGAGTTGGACCAGATGTGGGTCCCCGTGATTCGCAACTGGCGCCTGAACGAGCGGCACTATGGGGCCCTCCAGGGCCTCAACAAGGCAGAGACCGCCGCCAAGCACAGCGAAGAGCAGGTCAAGATCTGGCGCCGCTCCTATGACATCCCTCCGCCCCCTCTCGACGAAACCGATGAGCGCTATCCCGGCAAGGAGCGCCGCTATGCCGGCCTCTCAAAGCCGGAGCTTCCCCTTACGGAGAGCCTGAAGGACACGGTCGCTCGATTTGTTCCCTACTGGGAGCAGACCATTTCAGCGGACGTGCGCGCCGGGAAGAGCGTGCTCATCGTTGCCCACGGAAACAGCCTGCGAGCCCTCGTGAAGTACCTCGACGGGATGAGCGATGCCCGGATTCTCGAGTTGAACATCCCGACAGGCATCCCCTTGATGTACGAGTTGGACGCAAACCTGAAGCCGGTTCGCAGCGGCTACCTCGGAGACCCGGAGGCGGCGGCCAAGGCTGCCGCCGCCGTCGCCGCGCAGGGAAAGGCCAAGTAATCCGCCGCCTCCATAGGTGGAAGATTGCCAGGGAACAGGGCGGCGTCGATGGACGTCGCCCTGTTCGTTTGTAAGGCCGCATCCAATGTGTTGACTCCCTGCCAGTCCTTGATTCTGTCTCGCAAGGACATCAATGGCCTGTCAGGCGATTCCTAGCGACCCAATGAACCCATGACACCGCTCATTCGCTGGATTATCAGGACAATTGTCAACCTGTTGTATCGCGTGGAGTTCGACGGACGGGACCGGATTCCGGCCACTGGTGGAGCCGTCATCGCCTGCAATCACCAATCGTACCTGGACGCGGTCCTGCTCTCGATGGCGACCGACAGGCCCATTCGATTCGTGATCTCGAGCCGCGTCGCAAGGACATGGTTCGTTCGACCGTTCGCGCGCATGACCAACAGCATCCCGATCGAGCCGACGCAGTCGCCTCGCGAACTGATCAGGGCATTGCGCGAGGCGGCGGCGCATGTGCGCGACGGGGGATTGCTGGGGATTTTTCCCGAGGGGCAGATCACGCGCATCGGCAGAATCGTCCCCTTTCGACGCGGGATCGAGCGCATCATGCGCGACCTCGATGCGCCCATCATCCCCGCAGCGCTCGATGGAGGATTCGAGACGGGTTTCTCGTTCATGGATGGAGGATTCTCCATCGCGAGGGAGCTGCGCTGGAGACGCCACCGGCTTCGGGTCGTCATCGGGGAGTCACTGCCGGCGCAGACACCCTTTACCCAGCTTCGCCAGGCTATCCTGGAGATGCAGGCAAGGGGCTACGCCAGGCGCATCCGGGAGTCGGAACCCCTGCATCGATTGGCCATCAGGACGCTGAGGCGTCAACCGCGCACCCACCTGCTTTCCGACCATGCCAGTGGCGGCACGATTTCCAACGCGAAGGTCCTCGCGGCGATTGTCGCGCTCGGGACGAAGCTCGGGCCAGTATGGAAGAATGAAGACAAGGTCGGGATTCTACTCCCTCCTTCCATCGGGGCCGTGGCGGTAAACGTCGCGGCGCTCCTCGCCGGCCGCGTTCCGGTAAACCTGAATTACTCGGTCAACGAGTCGGTGCTTGCGGAAATTTGCGCCAACGCCGGCATCCGGGTTATCGTCACCTCGCGCGTTTTCCTTGCCAAGGTGCGGCTTCAGATGCCTGCGGGGTCGGAAGTCCTGCTCTTGGAGGACGTTCGTTCGACCATCACGGGCACGCAGCGGATTGCCGCCATGATTCGTGGCCTTTACCAGCCGGTCGGTTCGCTGGAGCGATCGTTGGGCCGGAGGACGCCTGCGCGCGCGGAGGATCTTGCAACGCTGGTTTACAGCAGTGGCTCCACGGGAACGCCCAAGGGCGTGATGCTGACCCATTGGAACATCGTGAGCAACGTGACGGCTTGTTGTCAGGCCATTCGCTTCGAGGGCGATGACCGTCTCCTGGGGATCCTGCCGTTCTTTCATTCGTTTGGCTTCATGGTCACACTTTGGCTGCCGCTCATGCGCGGAATCGGCGTGTCGTATCATCCGACTCCGCTGGATGGCCGGGGGGTGGGGAACGTGGTCGAGACAATGGGCGTCACGCATGTTCTCGCCACTCCCACCTTCTTGTCGATCTACTCGCGTGCCTGCCTCCCGCAGCAGTTTGGTTCGGTGCGCGTGGTTGTCGCGGGCGCGGAGAAGCTGCGCGCGTCCATCGCCGATGCCTTCGAGAATCGCTTCGGCATCCGCCCGATCGAGGGCTATGGGTGCACCGAATGCTCCCCGGTCGTGGCAATGTGCACGCCGGACTGGCGCGAGAGGGGCGTGATGCAGCAAAGCACCAAGCGCGGCACCGTTGGTCACCCACCAGTGGGCGTTGTCGTGCGCGTCGAGGACCCGGCCACCGGCGAGAGGCTACCCGTGGGG
>CAYTRP010000282.1:3901-5344 GCA_964440195.1 uncultured Candidatus Sumerlaeota bacterium | reverse complement strand
TGCGATTATTGGTGGCAAGGATCGTCTCCCCCTCGGTCGAGCCCACCAGCACCTCGTCGGGGTCGCAGCCAACCACCTTGGCGACGGCGGCGCAGGACTCCAGCGCGACCTTCTCCCCCGCCACGCCGGTGCAGGCATTCGCCTGTCCGGCGTGCACGAGGAGCGCGCGAATGCCTCCCTTGGCCAAGTGCATCCGGCAGACGCCGATGTTGGCACCCGCAAACCGGTTCGTCGTGAACAAGCCCGCGGCGGCGCATGGGCCACCGGAGACGACCAACCCAAGGTCCGGACGGCCCGACGGCTTCAGCCCGGCAATCGCGGCGCCCGCGAGAAATCCGGGGACAATCATCGGGGATGCGAGATCCTTCATGGAAGCCATGCCGTGTGGAGCCGCTCCCCGGCGCCCGGCGCTTCGCCAAACTGGATCACCTCCAGGCGCTCGCCCGGAAGAATCAGCCGGAACTCGTTTCGTGCTTGCAGGCGGACGGCATCGACCTCGGTCTTGAGGGCATCGGCCTGCGACTCGAGCAGGCGTTGCGCCTCCTCGGTCTCCCGCAGGGCGCCCATGACGGCGCGGAACTCCTCGCGGGCCTGGTCGCGATGCTCGAGGGTGCCCTGAAATGTCGGCCAAAACGCGGCGAGGATCAACAGTACGGCGGAACCGGCAAGGGCCATTGTCGTCAGGCTGATGCGGGGGGAGTCCTGTGGTGGCGCGCTCATGAGCAAGCAACAAGCGTCCCAAACCGGAGAGTGTCAACTGCGATGCGACTTTTTCATTTCGGGGTGCCAACGGAGCGTGGGGGGACCACAGTTTCGTCTAGCGTCTGCTGCCCGGAACGCGCGAGTGTGCGCATCGACTCCGACGCGAAACGGCAGGCCTGCGCAGGCACGGCCACCCTCGAAGAGCGAATCCGATCATGGCCCGCAATGAAATCCACTCGGAAGTCATGCTCAACATCTTCAATCCCCACGAGACATTCACCCCCAAACAGGTGCGGGGGGAGTTGATCGAGTTGTCCCTGAAATCGGCCCGGGTAAAGACCTACCAGCTCACCCGCCAGGAGTGCGAGATGCTCATGGAGGAGCGGATGCTGTCGAAGATCGTCGTGACCGCGCCGGTCCTCCGCAAGCCCCTTGCCCTCAAGGCGGACATCTTCTGGGCAAAGTACATCGTGCTGGACATGACCGAGCCCCCGTACTGCGACTTGGGATTCAATCTTCGCGCTCCCAAGGAGGGGGACGAGCCGGCCTTTCGGCAATTGGTTGAATTCTGGGAGAAGCAGGCCCCCATTAACTGAAGCCGCCATTCAGACCCGTTGCCATTTTTGCCAGTGCAATGGATGGCCCTGCTCGACGGCCTTGCGCTGGAAATTGCTGTCGTAATCGCCCGGCATGGGTTCCATGTCCAATCGGCGGTTCTCCACCAGTCGCAGTCCCCTCGCC
>CAYTRP010000282.1:0-3891 GCA_964440195.1 uncultured Candidatus Sumerlaeota bacterium | reverse complement strand
CGCTGGATCACATCGAAATACTCCGTCACGTCCGTCTTGAGGCAAAGTGTCCCGCCCGCCCGCAGCGCCCGTTCGATGAGAGGCACGAGCCGGGGCTGCCACAGACGGCGGCGATGGTGGCGATTCTTGGGCCAGGGATCGCTGTAGTAGATGTGCATGGCCTGAAACGCGTTCGTCAGCGGGTACTCTTCGAGAAAATACAGGGCATCCACCCGCAACACGCGCACATTCAGGGCGCCAAGACGGCGGCACTTGTCCGCCGTGCGCCGCACCTCGCTCCCGACATTGTCCAACCCCAGCAGGTTCACCTCGGGATGATCGAGCGCATAGCGGGAGAGAAAGTATCCGCTGCCGATGCCGATTTCCATCTCGGCGGGTGCCTGGCGGCCAAAGAGGGCGGTGAGGTCCAACGGCTTGGCGAGTTCGCCGAGTTCCAATTCGAGCCGCGGGGCGATTGCCGGCGCGGCGGGGAGCGCTTCGCTCAAGCGGCACCCTCCGGCCCGCGGACGTAGGATTCCAGGCCGCCATCCCCCGCCAGTTCCATTTCCGGCGCGGATTGCAGGATGCTCCATGCCACGAAACCGAGCCAACGCTTCAGGGCGTCCGTCCGGTCGGGATTCCCGATCTGTTCCAGCCCAATCTGGAGGCCGCCTTCCCGCACCGCCACCTTGAGGAAGAAGGGTTTGGGAAAGCCGCGTTCGACGACGAGGCTCCGCACCAGAAGGACCTTCTTGTCGTGCAACAAGAACGCTTCCTGCGCCTTGAACTGCGTGTCGCCCTCGCGATACTCCGTCGGCGCAAAGGCGAGCCAGATGTCCTCCGGAGTGACCGGGCCGTTCAGCATGAGATGCATGGGTGTTTCCTTCCGATCGTGCCCGGGAATCAGGCGTGGAGAATGGTCAGTGTCTTTGAGGACCGCGACAGGACGCGGCAGCCGGCGCGAGTGACCACCACGAGGTCCTCGATGCGCACGCCGCCGAATCCGGGGATGTAAATGCCGGGTTCCACCGTCACGACATTCCCCTCCTCGAGGATTTCCTTGGAGACCGCATTCAGGCGGGGGGATTCGTGTATGTCGAGACCCACGCCGTGGCCCGTCCCGTGGTTGAAGAAGGTTCCATAGCCAGCGGTGGAAATGATCTCGCGCGCCTCGGCATCCACGTCATGACAGGCGGCACCGGCCCGGATGGCCTTGAGCGCCGCTTCCTGGGCACGCAGGCAGACCGTGTAGATCTGCTCGAACTTCGGCTTGAGCGAGCCCAGGGCCGGGGTCCTCGTGAGGTCGGAACAATAGCCGTCCAGGCGGGCTCCAAGGTCAAGCGTGACCATGTCTCCATCGCGCAGCTTGCGCCTTTCCGGATGATGGTGAGGACGCGAGGCATTGGGGCCGCCGGCGACGATGTTGTCGAAGGACTCGCCGGACGCGCCAAGATTCTCCGCCGTCCTCCTGATGAGCAAGCTCAGCTCCAACTCTGAAATTCCGGGCCGCGCGGCGGACTGGGCCTCTTCCATCATCGCGTCGGCAATCTTGGCTGCCTTGGCAATCAGGCGAATCTCTCCCTCCTCCTTCACGCGCCGCAGTTCACGGAGCATCTCCCCCGCTTCCACGAGCTGGCTTTTCGCCGGCCGCACGCGCTTCTTGAGATTTTGCACGCTGTCCCAAGGAAGCGTCCCCTCGAATCCGATCTTGCGATATCCCGCCTTGGAGAAGAACGCCTGGTACCACTCGTCCACCTTGGCAAGGGGCTGCACGTGCACCCGCGCGTCCTTCACCATTCCCCGCGCGATCTCGGCGTACCGTCCGTCGGTGATCAACGCGGCACCGGCCGTGTCGACGACGAGGATCCCGTAGCTGCCGACAAACCCACACAGGTAGCGGATGTTCACCGGTTGAACGACGACGATGGCATCCAGGCCGGCGGCCTTGATCCGGCGCCGCAGGCGCGCAATGCGTGTGGGAGTGGAGGTCTTTGCCATGGAGAATGGGGGCTCTTGGAGTGGATTGCCAGTCGCGTCGAATCGAGCCCGCTCCGCCGCCGGGGGTCAAGCAGGGCCATCGGGCACCGCCCGCCGCGCCCGGTCGATCAACGGCGATCCTTCAGGAGTTGGTTGTAGGCGATCATCTCGCGCAGGGCGTGCTGCAGGTCCTGCCGTGCTTCCACCAGGCGGTTGGACAGCAGTTCCTGGTCGGCCCGCGTGAGGAAGAAGATGGTCGCCTTGCCGTGCTCGGGCTTGCTGGTGCGCCCGGCGTGCAACTGGATCTGCGGATAATCGGCGGCGGCGGGATCGAATCGCGAAACGGCAAGGTCGACGCGGCCGATGTCGGTGGGGCGCCACAGGTGGAAGACCTCGCGCCTTGGCAGGCTGTGCCGCAGCCGCATCAGGCGCGTGCCCTCGAACTTGAAATCGGCCACCTGTTCGCCATTCTCGTCGTACACCATCATTGAATGCAGATACACGTCGCCGCGAAGAGCCTCGAGGCTGAACGCGTCAACGCGCCTCGGCATCGCGTTTTCCGGCCAGGAGAAACTCACGGATTGGATGAGGGCGCTCGTCACCGCGTCGATTCCGACGCGTTCCCACCGGTAGTCCACGAGGTTGTAGTGCAGGTCATCGCGGGCCCGCAGATAGGTGGAGATCGAATCCAATGCCCGGCGAAGCGACACCACGTCGTAGCGCGGGACGATCAGGTCGTCCTCGACCGGCATGCCGCCGAGCATCGAACGCAGGATACCGATGCAGTCCGGCAGGCTGAACGGGCTCTCATAGGGGAACTGGGGCACCGTTGACGTTTCCGGCGCGGCGGGCTCTTCAAGAGAGACCCTTTCCTCCTCCACCCTGTCGGGTGGGAGATCCGGGAGGCCGACTGTCTCGGGAAGGGCGGCCAGATGGATAGTCGAACCGCTTCCCTCGGTGGAGGCGGGGGGGGCGTCTTGGGCGAGTGCCACTGAAGCGGCGATGGCCATCAATCCGGCCCGGACACCCCGCCGCAGGAGCGAACAAAGGACCGACCCGCGATGGAAACCCAAGTGACTCAAGGCGCTCGCCCCTCAAGGCTCTTGGAGAGTATTGGTCAGATGCCCGAGCTGTTCAACCAAATCTTCGCCAGTTTCGGGCCTGTGAAGAACCCGTTATGGAGAAATTTGAGGCCAAAAAACCATGGCGAAAGGGCCGCTTTTCTCTTGAGGTTCTTCCGGCGAGATTCCCCCACATTTTTTTCACGCCAAGGCAAAGTACCCCCTAAACCCAAAAGTGACAACACCCCGGGAATCGGGCCCCTTTCGCCCCGGGGTGTTTCCGGTCCCGCCTGGCCGCTCCCTTCGCACCCGTAAATGACGCAATGACAAGCATCGGAGACGCGTTTTTGCGTGAGTTTCGGTGTCTTCGGTTTTGTCTTGACCGGCACCACATCTGGCAATCATCCTTTGTCTTGCCACCAGATATGGTGCTTTTGACTCACAGGATCCTGACAGGAATTCCCCCGTTTCGACGGGCCTTCTCCACAGGTTATCCCCAAGTTGGACGCCGAAACCACGAGAATTGAAAAGGCTGGACTTTCGTCTTCCATTTGTTTTATCTTCGGTTTCTTCCCCGCAACACCTGACTTCTCAAACCCCTGTCCCTCCCCCATAACCCGTCCCCATCCCGCACAGGAGCCGCGCCATGCAGATCACCCGTCGCTTCACCCAATCAGGATCCAACCCCTACCTCGGCATCCCCTTCGCCAGCCGCGAGTCGCGCATCGTCAACCCCGACGGGTCGGTTGTCTTCGAGGCCAGGGACATTCAGGTCCCCGAGCACTGGACCCAGATCGCCGTGGACATCCTCGCGCAGAAGTACTTCCGCAAGGCGGGAATCCCCGCGCGCACGCGCCGCGTCCCCGAGCCCGGC
>CAYTRP010000281.1:0-5358 GCA_964440195.1 uncultured Candidatus Sumerlaeota bacterium | reverse complement strand
TCACCTTCCCAGGCCGCTGTGGGGGAAATTCTCTAGTTAAGGGCCAAACGCGAGGGTATCCGGAGGGATACAAGAAATCGCAAAATGCCCTACTGCCCCTCGTCCTCGATCTTCGACGCCACGTCGTCCTTGTCCAACTCGGCCTTGATGACGCGGCGCGCAACGGGGTCGCGCGCGAGGAGCGCTTGCGATTGCTCGTAGGTCATGGAGCCCAGTGCCAGCAAGAGTGCCGTGGGCACGACTCGCGGGCGATTGGAACCCGCCTTGATGACCATGCCGGGGGTGGCTTCCAGTTCCGTCTTGTCCAGCGAGTCCTTGCGGAAGGCGGCCCGATGGAGGGCAACCCGCGCGGATTCCGCATCCACGCCAGTCAGCTTCTCGATCGTCCCCAGGGCGCGGAAGTAGAGCTTCTGGTTGCTGATGCGCAGGTCGATCATCCGGTTGTGGTACACCTTGCCCACCTGCACATGCCCGCCGCTCGAGAGGGCATTGAGCACGATCTTGAGCGCCAACTCGGCGAGATTGTGGAACCCCGGCTGGAAACCCAATGCGGGAACTTGCAGGATGTAGCGATGCTCGAAATGACCCGGCAGGTCATCCTTTTTGGGAGGAACGGCGGCGACCAGGATCACGCCACTGGTCGCCTTGGATTTCTCGGCCTTTTCCAGCAGGGCGCGCGTGACCGGGCCAAGCTCGCCGATCGCGATGCCGAGGACCAGGTCGCCCTTGGCGAGGTCGGGAAGCTTCTCCTTTTCGAAATATTCGAGGTCGATGTTGTACTCCGGCCCATTGGCCGAGAGGTCGTTCTTCTCGTCGAGCAGCTCGGGCCACCCTCCGCGCAGGAAGCCGCGGACGTCCTCGAACGACGCGCCAAACGTGGGGGGGCACTCCGTCGCGTCGATGATCCCCACGATGCCCGCCGTCTCGCGACCCAAGTAGTTGATGCGCCCGCCCGAGCGCAGGGTGCTGCCGGCGACGCGAATCAGGGAGGCAATGTCCTCGATGGCGTCGTAGGTTGCCTGAACGGTTTCGCGGTACAGGCGCAGCAGTTCCAGGATTCGCGCGGCGATGGATTGCGGCTCGCCGAGCGATGGCGGGCGTCCCGTCGCATCCGGAGCGAGGATTCCGGCCAATTCCAGGCCGACGTAGAAAATGGTCTCCAGCAGGATTTTCGTCGCGGACCCGCCCTTGAGCCGCGTCGAGCCCATGATGGACTCGGGGCCATAGATCGGGTTGAGCACAAAGAAGCGGTCCGACGACTCGAGCGGGCGGATCACCTCGGCGAAGGTCTTGTTCCAGTTCTCCACCGGCATGTCTCGCGCCGTGCCGACGGGATTGAATCCCACAAGGACAGAGGTCGCCTCCTTCACCGGGGAGAGGTGATCGATCTGCCCCCCGATGTACGGAGCCGAAAGGCCGCATGTGATTCCGAAATAGAGGATATGGGTGGCGCCATCGGGCAGCGCGTTCTTCAAGTCCTGCACCGCGAGCGCCGGATCGTCCTCGGCGCCTTCCTGCGCCTTGACGAGGGCCTTGTATCCCCCGGCCACCAGCGGGCGGAAGACCGCCGGCTTGTGCGCCGCGCGCAGCAGCCGATTGAAGCTCCGGCATAGCAGCGCCGCGAAACGACCGCTTGTCCCGGCCCCCGCGAGGAGGATCACGCCCTGCTGTCCCGCCGAAACCGCCTGTGAGGTCACCTCGGCGAGGCGGGCACAATGGCGAATCACTTCCTCGTCGAACAGACAAGGATAGTCCCGCCATCCCGCGAACAGTTGCGCGTCCCCTTGGCGCAATAACCGGGCAATCCCCATGGGGTCCGCCAGGTCGATGTCCATCGTCAGCTCGTTGGGAAGCTCGGTGATGGGCTGCGATGACAGCTTGGGAATACTCTGCCTCGAAGCATTCAGAACTTGGGCCAAGGACTCTCCTCCCGCGCGGCGTGTCCCGCGTCGTTGTGACGCAGACACGCCCCAGCGGGCCGGTCGGCGTCAACAGGGGCCTCGCATGGGGGCCCGCCATCGACAAGTAGATTTCCTTGTCGATGGCGACCGCTCTTCTGGCCGAGGAGCACGGGAATCGCAGCACACAAGACAGTGTCTAGATTACGGAATCCCGTTCGAGATTCATTGGAATGAGGGCACTTATGCGTGGGGAAGTCGCGTGCGTGGAAGCAATGAACGGCATGGGCGTCCCGATGATATGGACCGAGTCAGGGCCTGTCGAAAACGTGATCGCCCCGGCAATTTCATGGGGGAGTCCGTACCTCTTCAGGGCCGTCCTGTTCCGCAGAACTTCGGCAAACTCCCCCTCGCCCGGGTTCATGTCCGTCTGGCTGGACGCAGTTGACGAGGGCTCCGTGCGGCGCGACGCCCCGCAAACCGGCAGAGAGCCTCGTCAATATTCCGGCCAGTTTTCGGTACGCCCGACTTCCGCCAGTCCAATTCGGGGCCTCATCTCCCTTGTCTCTCGGGGCCGGGTTTCCAACGCTTCCCCCATGCTCACGCCGCCCTCAAATCCTTCCCCCTGGAAAGCCCCCCTCCTGCTGGGCGTGGTGGTCTTCTTGCTCCATGCGGCGATGACCGGTGGGCACCTTCAGTCGCCGGACGAAAACCTGCTCCATCGCATGGCCCGGGGCATGGCCCTCGCCGGACAATTGCATGTCCTGCCGCTTGAATACAACCTCGAAGCCGGTGGCCTGTTGGCGCCTCCCGACAAGACCTTTGCGACGGTGCAGGGTCGCGACGGCCACTTCTACCCCCAGTACCTCCCCCTTCAGCCGTTTCTTGCGATTCCGATCGTCTGGCTGGCCGAGGCGACTGCCCCACTGTTCGCGGAGAGCTTTGCCGCAACGCTGCCCGACACGCCCGCGCATCCGGCGGCACGACCCCGGATTGCGTGGAGCGAAGGGTTGGTGGTCATCCTCTTCAACCCCCTCGTCGCAGCCCTGACCGCGGTCATTCTCCTGCGGATCGGGATGTTGATCACCGGGGGAAACCGGCGGGCTTCCCTCTGGATGGCGGTTGCGTGGGCCTTTGGAACCATGGCATGGGCCCACTCGCGCACGTTCTTCACCGAGCCCCTCGCCGGCCTTCTCGCACTGGTGGCCCTCGATCAAGTCCTGCGCTGGGCCGGTTGCGGTTCGGGGCCGTTGGCCCGGCGTCAGCGCATTGGCCATGCGCTGCTCGCCGGCGCGGCGCTGGCGGCGGGGAATTGGACACGGATGGATTCGCCGGCCCTCGCCTTGGGTTTGGGACTGTCCATGGCGGGTATCGCCTTTTGGCGCGTCCGGCAGGGCACTTGGACCCTTGCGGAACCGGCCCGCGATCTGGCGGTGACGGGTGCCCTTGTCATCGGCTCCTATCTGGCGCTGGTGGGATACAATGCGTGGCGTTTTTCCGGCGCCGTGTCGCTGGTTGGTGGGGGCTACGAGGGCCAGACCGAGGGGGTGAAATTCTCCACTCCCCTGCTTGTGGGTCTTCAGGGATACCTGATGTCTCCCGGCAAGTCCATGTTCCTCTTCAGTCCCGCGCTCCTCCTCGGGCTGTGGGGATGGCTCGCGATTCCAAAGGACAAGCGATGGATCGCCGCCGTCGTGGCGGTGGGGTACCTTCCCTTCGCCCTCGCCATGACAACCTGGCAGAATTGGGATGGGGGATGGTGCTGGGGACCGCGTCACATCGTGCAGCTTCACGCGCCCCTCATGATCGGAATGGTCTTCCTCGCAACCCGGGGGTGGTCGGCCGTCCGGCGCACGCTGAGCATCGCGGTCATCCTGATTGGTGCCGGCGTGAATACCTTCGGAAGCCTGCAATCCTCGATGGAGTTCTACATCCTGTTTTACCGGTCGCCGGAGAACGGGGTCTTCTTCCCCCTCCCCTACCGCCCCGAGGAAGAGGCCATCATCGGGCGCCTGTTTTCCGTCGAACGCCTGGATTTTCCCCCGGGAGCGACCCGGCCCGCGCGCGCACCGGTACAGTCATTGCGCGAACTCCCGGCCCCGCTGACCGATTCGCTCTATGTCCCGCAGCACACCCAGTGGGCAGGGTATCCGGTCATGCTCCAATTGGGATACTGCGATTGGTGGTTGCTGGGCCAATGGATCGGCAACCGGGGAATCGAACCGGACAAAGTTCCGGGATAGCGGATCCGGCAGGCGTGCCGATCCGTTTCGGCGCTTTCATCTAGCGCCGCACACCGCTTTCGGCGATCCCTGCTTCGCCATGGGTCTGAAGCCTCCCGAAATCGTGACACGCGAGATGGCCTATCCCCGCCGGGATCCGTGGATCCTGCTCGGGCTGGCCTTCCTGCTGCGGCTGGTCTTTCTCCCCGTCAACCAGGCGGAGTACACCGATGGCATTCTCCAGGTCTTGCAATTCCGCGAGCCGATCGGCATCTGGCCGCCCCTGTACTCGGCCTTGATCTACCCGCTGGGCTTCGTGGTGGGCGACCTGTACGCGGGGCGGCTTGTCACCGCCATCGCCGGAAGCCTCGCCATCATTCCGATCTATCGCATGACGCAGCGCGCGTTCGGCACGCGCGCCGCCCTCTATGCCGGCATCTTCTACCTGACGGCGCCCGTCGCCATGCGGTGGGGCGTGAGGGTCATGACCGACGCGACGTTTGCGCTGTTCTTCTGGTGGGCCTGCGAGCGCTTGATCTTTGCGTGCGACGAGCGCCATCCCCGGCACGCGCAGCGCGCGCTCATGTGGGGGACGGTCGCGGCCGTCCTCGCCTCGCTCACGCGGTTCCAGGGCCTGATGCTCATCCCCCCCGTGTTGGCCGTCACCGGCGTGTTGTGGTACCGGCACAAGCGGCTCCACTGGAAGTCCCTCACCTGGCTCGCGGGGCTGGGGATCCTTCCCCTGTGGGTGTGGCAGACGAGCCCCGGCGAGTTCATCCATACCCAACAGTTTGCCGAGCGCGCGTTCGACGCTCCCATACCGCTGGTCCAGGTCGTGGCGCTCAACGCCGAGGCCTTCTTTGCCTATTTTCCGTACTTCATGACCTATCCGGTCTTCTTCTTCGCGCTGGCCGGCTCGTTTTGGATGCGGCAGCGCCGAGGCCCGTATCTGGGATGGTTCGCGCTGTACACGGCCGTGGTGCTTCTTGTCGCGCAGTCCGCCTTTTCCTCCTTCCAGGAGCGGTATCTCCTGCCCATCATGGGCTTTTTCTGGATCCTGGCCGGGGCCGGCATGTTCGCGCTGCAGGAGCGCTGGCTTCGCCTTGATCGCAGCTTTCGCAGCCGATTTTTCCCGCATCTTCTGATTTTTACCTATACTTACAGTTCGGTCTTCATGCTCCTGGTCATGTTTGGCCAGCGCCAGGCCTTTGGCGACCTCGCCGCCGCGTCGCGAATCG
>CAYTRP010000280.1:2513-5364 GCA_964440195.1 uncultured Candidatus Sumerlaeota bacterium | reverse complement strand
GGATGATGGCAACACGGTGTACGCGGGAGGCCAGTTCATCAGCATTGGCGGTCAGACGCGCGTTCGCATCGCTGCTCTTGATGCCGAGACGGGACTTGCGACCGACTGGAATCCCGGTTCTAGTAGCACCGTTTCCGGCTTGGCGGTTGCGGATTCCATCGTGTATGCGGCTGGTTGGTTTTCCAGCAATATAGGTGGTCAGCCACGTTCGCTTTTTGCCGCCCTTGAGGCCGACACTGGCATCCTAGCCGACTGGAATCCGGATGTCAGCATAGCACCCGGCCCTCGCCCCCTTAATGGTCCGGATCCTACGGTGGTGGTTTCCGGTTCCACGGTGTATGTGGGGGGGTGGTTCACTCATGTCGGCGGCCAGCCGCGCTCACACTTCGCCGCGTTTGAAATCCTGCCGTCCGATGCGTTGGCCGTCCATATCGAGTCGCCGGCCACCGATCAGACGGTCACCTACGAAACCACGAGTTTCAATTTCTCGGGGACGGCTTCGGGGATCGATCTCGCGGAGGTCCAATGGCGCGTGAACGGCGGCGATTGGCAGGCCGCGCAAGGGACCACGTCGTGGCAGTTCACGGTGAATCTGGCAGTCGGGCCGAACGACGTTGATGTCCGCGCGAAGGGAACCGGCGATGGTTTCAGTCCGGTCCAGTCCCGCACGATTACCCGGGAAGCGCCGACGGAGGCCCCCATCGATTATAATGACGACGGCGTGGCCAATGCGGTGGACGTCACCAGCTTTGCCGCTCTTGTCGCCTCGGGCGCACCCGTGCCCGTGTCCGTGGGCGATTTCAACGGCGACGGAGTCGTGAACATGGACGATGTGCAGGCGTTGGCGGAGTTGATCGTGGAGTAAGCAACACCTGACCGGTTTCACTGACCAGCATCACCCTTGCCGCCGGGCGCCTGTCCGGCGGCAAGGCGACGTCAAGGGCGATCAGCAGCCGCCTTCCGCTCGAACAAGACGATGGTTCCATGGTTCTCCACCATTCGCCACGGCCCGTTGGGGTCGCGAGCTTCATTGATCAGGTCGATGGTCCCTTGGCGCCCAATGTCCACGGAGACGCGATCAACATCAAGAAGCAGAAGGTCGGCGCGCACGAGGTGATGGGGCCGTGGATGCAACACCTGCCACCCGCGCGGTGCCCAGGCGGCGAGGTCGTAATGAATCGCGGCCCTTTGCGCTGGCCGGTCCAGCAGGACCGCGCGCACAAAGGCGCGCTGTTCTGACTTGTCGGGAAACTGCCAAGGGCTTTGCGACCAGCTATCGTTGCGCGTGGGAAGGAACAACGCCGCAAAGGCAAGGACCCCCACGGCCAGCCGGAGCCGCCAAAGAGCGACGCTGTCAATTTGCAGGCGAATGCCCTCGCACACGGCAAGGAACAGGGGCGGAAGAAAGACATACGAATAGTAGTACTGCGCCGTCTGCCACGGATCGCCCGGCGCCGTGCTGAACAACAACACGGCCGTTGGCAACAACAGCAACAATTCCCGCCACGCGCGCCACGCCACGAGACCGCCGGCCAGCGCGACGGCGATCCATGTCTCGTTCAACAAGACGCGACCCAGCATCACGTGCGGATGCGTCGCGAACCACCAAAGGACCCCCACGGTGCTGTCCGCGTCGATGTCATAACGGGCGACCCACCAAAACCCCGTGACGGGGTCATCCTCGACGCGAGGCACCGAGTTCATGATGAACTTGAACGTGACGAAGGCCACCAATCCCGTCATCAAGAGTCCAAGTCCCGTGCGCGGCGGCAACCGTCGAAAGAAAAGTCCCCACGCGGCGAAAACCGTCAGCCAGACGGCTTGATCCTCCTTCATGCAGAGCATCCCGGCCACCCCGGCGATGACCAGCGCCGTGCGCCGCCATTCGAGACCAAGAAAAAGAAGAAACCACCAGATGGGAAACATGCTCTCCGGGTGGACCGCCCACCGCAACGAGGCCGTCAGGGAATTCGTCGTGAACAGCAGCGCCACCAGAAAGGCCATGCGCTCGTCCCTGATGCGCGCGTGGGCAAACAATCCGAGAGGGATCGCCGCCGCGGCCAGCAGCAAATTGAACGGCGTGAGCTGCGTGAAGAGGTCGTCATGCCATTGGTACATCCACCCCATCGGGTACAGCCACAGCATCACGTGATTGGCGAGGAAGTGGCTCCCCGTGTGCTGCAAGACCATCCCCTCGCCGGCGGCAAATTGCGACAGCATTGCGTCGAACACCTGCACCGCATCGCCGCGCACGTAGCCGCCGAGGTACTGGCGCCAGGTCGCGTATTGGAAGAAGGCAAAGGCGAGCCCAGCCAGCCCGCAGAGCGCGCCGATTAACCGGCCTGAAGGATGCGGGGGAGGGGAATCGTCCGTGGTGAACATTGCCGATTCCATCGAGATTCCCGTCGCTCGCCGGGTCCGCGTGCTTCTTGCCCCCGGATGGATCGGGGCGGCAAGGCCCTTTGAGGATGCCCGCAAGCCCCGGCCCCCCACGATCCACGTGAAGTTTCATGGCTTCCCCTTCACTGGCCAGCACCATCTGGCGGCGCTTCACCCGTTCGGTCAAGAACGGGTGTATCTTGATTTTTGCCAGTGCGCGGGCGTGTCCGTGCCGGTCCGTGTTTGTCCGCACGCCGGACCCACCTTGACACACCCCGTCCCCTCCGCCGGAATGCCACAATCAAACTCCGCAGGGGGAAAACGGCCTATGGCGGCAGCATTTTCGGGACGGTTCGCGGTTCTCGCGATGATGTGCCTGATTTTGGCGGCCTGCGGCGCGCGGGGGGGCTCGGCGGAGCGGTCTGGGGCGTGAACCCCAAGCGCGACACGGTCGACGGCGTGCCGGTGTACC
>CAYTRP010000280.1:0-2503 GCA_964440195.1 uncultured Candidatus Sumerlaeota bacterium | reverse complement strand
GGGGGAAGTGGCCGTGGGCAGGGTCAAGCCCTCCCTCGTGCGCATCGCCATTGTGGAACCGGCTTATTACGGCGGACGCGAGCAGAACTTCGTCGCCACCGGCAGCGGCACCATCATCACCCCCGAGGGCCACATCATCACCAACCATCACGTCGCGGGAAAGGCCGTGCGCATCATGTGCACCATGCCCAACCGCGAGGAAATCCCCGCGCGCCTCGTCGGCACCGACCCGGCCACCGACATCGCCGTCATCCAGTTGATGCCCTCGACGCCCCGGGTGTTCCCGGCCGTGGCTTTTGGGGATTCGAATGCCCTGCGCGCGGGGGACACGGTGCTCGCCCTCGGCAGCCCCCTGGGCCTTTCCCAATCGGTCACGATGGGGATCGTCAGCAACACCGAGATGGTCATGCCGTCCATCTTTCGCGTCGGCGCGTTGGAGCTTGATGGCGAGAACGTCGGCGAGTTGGTGCGCTGGATCGGTCACGACGCGATGATCCACGGCGGCAACTCGGGCGGCCCCATCATCGACCTCGGGGGCCGCATCGTCGGCATCAACGAGATCAGCTTCGGCCTCGCCGGAGCCATCCCCGGCAACCTCGCCCGCGACGTCGCCCACGCCATCATCGCCGAAGGCCGCGTGCGGCGCGCCTACACGGGCATGGTGCTGCAGCCACGCCTGAAGAGCCAGGCCGGCGGCGCCGGCGTGCTCGTCTCCACCGTGCTCAAGGGCTCGCCCGCACAGGCCGCCGGCATCCAGCCGGGCGACTTCCTTCTGTCCGTCAACGGTACTCCGCTGGACGCGCGCTTTGCCGAGGACATGCCCGTCGTGCACAACGTATTGGCGCGCCTGCGCATTGACGAGCCCGCGGCGATGGAGTTCGCCCGCGCCGGAGAGAACGTGCGGATCGACATCTCGCCCAAGGATCGTCCCTCGGCCATGATGCCCGAGGAGGAATTGCGCCCCTGGGGGATCACGGCGCGCGATCTGAGCATGTGGACGGATCTTTCGATGGCGCGCGAGGGGCGGGGCGGGGTCCTCATCACGTCCGTGCGCGCCGGCGGCCCCGGCGCCAAGGCCAAGCCACCCCTCCAGCCCGGCGACATCCTGCTCCGCGTGGAAGGCGAGCAGGTGCCTTCCCTCGAAGGCCTGCGCGATCTGACCCGTGCCCGCGCCGAAGCCTCCCCCGAGGGGAAGCTGGTGCCCGTGTTGGTGGAATTCGAGCGCCGCCGCGAGCGCACCGTCACGGTGGTCGAAATCGGGGTGGAGGACCTGGATGATCCGGGCGTCGAACTGCAACGCTCGTGGCTCCCCATGGAGACACAGGTGCTGACCCGCGAGGTTGCCCGCCAGATGGGCATCCCCAGTCAGAAGGGCGTGCGCGTGACGCGCTTGTACACCGACCGCCCCACCGGTTTCCCCTTCGAGGTCGGCGACATCGTCGTTGCCATGGACGGCGATCCCATCGAAGCCGCCGAGCCCCACGATTCCGAGCTTCTCCGCACGATGTTGCGCCAATACCGCATCGGGACGGAGATCGCCTTCGACGTGCTGCGCGGCGGAGAACGCCAGCGTCTGACCGTCAGGACGGTTGCGTCCCCGCTGCGCGCCCGCGAGATGGCGCGATTCCGCGACCTCGACTTCGGCTTCGTCCTGCGCGAGTCGACCTTCTATGACCGCGAGGACGAACGCCTGGCTGGGGTGGAGGTCTCCGTGCTCGTTGAATCCATCGAGGAAGGCTCGTGGGCCTCGCTTGCGGGGTTGCGTTCCGGGGATGTCCTCGTGATGCTGGATGGCAAGGACATCCTCTCCCTCAATGATGCCCGCACCGTGCTCAAGGGCATCCACGACAGGGAGCCCTCGGCGGTTTCCGCCAAGGTGCGGCGGGGCGTGCAGTTCGTGTTTCTCGAATTTGAACTCATGTGGGAAAGGGAGTTGGCCAAATGAAGAAACGGATAGGTTTCACCACGCGCGGCGCGGGCCTTGCCCTGCTGCTGGCCGTTGCGGGACAGGGCGCGGCGGGAGCGGACATGCGCGAGACCGCCCGCCGCGTCGCCGAGGAAAAGGGGGACGCCGTGCTGACACTCCTCGTCGTCAGCGAAGTGTCCTTCAGCTACCAGGGGAGCAGCCAGCGCCAGGAGGACCGCCGCGAGACCTCCGGCATCGTCATCTCCGGGGATGGCCTCGTCGTCACGGCCCTCAGTTCCGTCGACCCCACGGGCATGATCGAGCGCATGAGCGGCACGGTGGGGGAGGACCCGGGATTCACCACGACGCTCAAGGACGTGAAGTATATCCTCGCCGACAACACCGAGGTTCCCGCAACCCTCGTGCTGCGCGACAACGACTTTGACCTCGCGTTCCTTCGCCCACTCGAGCCACCCGCGACTCCGATGACCGCCATCGACCTCACCGACTCCGTCGAACCCCAACTGCTCGACGAGATTTTCACGCTCGCGCGCCTGGGTCGCATCGCCCGGCGGACGGTGGCCGCCATGTCCGGCG
>CAYTRP010000279.1:0-5368 GCA_964440195.1 uncultured Candidatus Sumerlaeota bacterium | reverse complement strand
TCTTGGAGTTGTTCCCGGCCGGATCAGGCGGACCCCCAAACCCACGGAAAAACAAAAGTCAGCACAGGGTTCGCGGAGAAACAAAAAGGACAGGAAAACGGGATGGACAGGATAGGAAACAAATCGTTGTTGGCTCGCGCCTTCTTTTTCTCCGCGTTCTCCGCGATCTCTGTGTTTCAAAATCCGTTTTTGAGTTGAAGAAGTTGGCTCGGGATCGCAGTCCAGTGCCTCCCCCCGCGCTGACGGGAACACACGCCAGCCAAACCCCCGGCAATCAATCGTCACATCCCGGGGGAATCCAACGGGCCCCGCGCCTCCAGCATGTAGAAACGCTGAAGTAGAATCGAAGCCAATCCCAGAGGCACCGACGCCGTCAGGGCGGGCAGCAGGATTGCAATCAGCACAAGCCCCGGCACCGCCGCCATGATCCACAACCCCGCTGCTGCCGGCACGAACAATACAAACAACCCGCCGATCAACCCCAACAATCGCCCACGCCCCGGGCGCGGCAGAAGCGCCAGCCAGATCGCGTAGGAGGGAATCCCCAACATCAGCGTCATCCCCAGGTGCTGGAAGAACGCCGGCAGCAACACCCACCAGTTCAGGATATCCAATCCGTAGCCGATCAGCAACCCCAGCAGCACGCCCATCGCGATGAACGCCAGGCAAGGCAGGAAGAGGAGAAAGGACCCCGCCAGCAACCGCCCCGGCAGGACCGGCACCGGCCCCGGCGACCGCCACAGCATCTCGGGCAGGAAGACCATCGCCGGAACCACCAACGGAATCGCAAACAATCCGCCCACCTCCAGCAGACGATAGACGCCAAAGGAACTCATGCCCAGCGAGGAAAGCATCGGCGCCAGCGCGACGAACAATCCCAGGGCCGCCCATTTCAGGCGCGACCGCCACCACAACCACGCCTCGCGCACAAAGCCACCCCATTGCCGGATTTGCACGTCGCCGGGTTGGTCCGCAAAGCCCCGCTCGCGAAACGCCCAATCCAGGTCCGCCGCCGCTTCCGGCACCGCGTCGCCCAGCCACCGCAGCCCAGCCCTCCCCGCCAATGACTCGGACATCGACAACACCGCGCCCGCGAGCGCGATCAGCACCAACGCGAACGCCAGCAGGGGGTTCGCGTCCCGATACGCATCCCCGGAAAAGACAGCCACGAACACAGCCGAGGCCTCTTGGCTCACAACGACCATGGATCCTATCGTCGCGAACAAGGCGAGACCACCCCAAATGGGCGCGATCAGCACCGGGCTCCACGCGATGCGAAACGAGCGGATGCGCGAGAGCAGCGGCACATAGGCCGACGCCAGGCCGAAATACAGGTAGACGCAAAGTACCGCAACCGCCGCGCGCGCGCCCTCGCTCCCCACACGGCCCAGCGACATCAGCGTTTCCACAAAGGTCGCCGTCCGGTCGAGATTCACGACCGCGAGCAGGACCGCCATCATCACCGGATACACGACAATGATCGTCGCCGACGCGAGGACCGGTGCCGCCAGCACCCCAAAGGCCACCTCGCGCGTCGGCATCCCCGTCAGCCAGATCTCCGAGCGCATCTGGCGCGAGTACTGGCGGCCCGCCAGCAGAACCACCATCGCCAGGAGAAAGGGGAGCGACAAACTGTAAAACACCATTCCAAGCGCCAGGAAGATGCTCAGCGCGTCGCCGGGCATCGTGCGGCTGGCGGCCACGAGCGACGCCCCCACCGCCAAGGCCAGCAGCACGAACAGCGAAAAAATCCCCAACCGGAATCCCCGCGCCCGCAGCGTGTGCCGCAGCAACGGATTCTCCCGCCAGTCTCGCGACAGCTCACGCAGCGTGGGGGATCTCTTGGTCACGAAAGCGGCTCGACGGATGCGGAGGCGACAGGGAGATTCTTTTCCCCATCCGCCATGGCCGCCCGCTCACGGTCAAACATCATCTGGCAGAGGACGGCTCCCCCCCCATGAATCCAGAACGACACAGCCGCCACCGCTGGCAGAAAACTGAAGTACATCAGCATGTGGGACCAGTCGGTGCCGGGATAATACAGCGCCACCGACAGGATCCCCACAAGGAGGATCACGCCGGGTGTCGTCCACCGCGCCGTCCGCGGCATCCGCCACAGCGCCGACAGCGTCGCCAGCAGCATCCATCCCGGCACCATCGAGGTGACCACCGCGACCAGCCATTGCGTGAACGTGTCGAATCCCGAACCTCCGTTCAACTCGCCCAGGAAAAGGAGCAGGCCCGCCTGCCCGGCCAGTGCGACGACCAGCGACGGCAACAACAACGACGCCATCAGACACCCCGGCACCAGAGGCGGCGGATGCCGCCACGCAAACCACCCGCAAGAGCGAAAGGCCAGCAACCCCATCGCGAGGAGGCCCAGCATCGCCGCTCCGAAGAGATAAGACTCGTGATTGGGAGTATTCGGCGAATGAAGGATGGCGTTGCGAAGGAACGAAAGGGCGAGCAGATAGCACGCCACGCCGATGCCCACCGCCGTCGAGAAGAGAAGGCGCGGCAGCATTTTGCCGGTTCGGGCAAGACCTGGCGCCATTCCCCATCCCTCCGCCGCCAGCCAGTCCCACGAATCCGCCGGCGACGAGACCGCCATGGCGAAATAACGGCGCGTGGTGAACTGAGCCAACGACGCGAAGCTCGCCATCGCCATCGGGATCAACTGGGCCAGCACGAATCCCAGCAACGCGACCCCATGCGGCACACCCGCTTCCGAAATGTCGGGGCCGCTGGCAACCAACACGAAAATCACAAACGTCATGATCGTCGTCACCGCCCCCACCCACGCCCCATGAATCAACGCAACCATCAGCGTGAAGATCGTGATCCTCCCATGGCGAATCACCGCATGCAGCAGAACGCGGACCAGCGTCAGCCCCACCCCCGCGTACAACCCGACCCACCAGACGCCCCACATCGCCGTGTAGAGGAGGCCAAAGAAGCCCAGAACCCGGGACCGCTGGCGTGCAATGAAGGTACCATCGGCCAGGTCAAGGATCAGCTCCCGAAGGTCTTCATGGAAGAGGAACACGCCGATCTGCATGAACAGCAACGGGACAATCGCCATCACCACAAGGCACGCCAGCAGCGGCGGCAGCAGGAAACCCACGACGATCTCGCGTGGCGCGAGCGTCGTCAGCCACAAATCCTCCCGCTGCGCGCGCGTGACCACCGGGGCAAAGACCGCGATGGCAATGATCAACAGCACCGGCAGCGCCGCCGCGTGGATGCCGAGCGTGAATGCCAGATACTCCATCCCGTCGTTCCAGTGGCCCATGTCCCAGCCGACAAACAGCAGCGCCGCGATCTCCACGAAGACCAGCAGCAGTGCGACGATCTTCAGGGCGCGGCCCCGTCGCCCCAGCAACGCCCAGCGAAAGGGGACGCCCGACGGAGCCGCCCGCACCAGCCGCATGCAATCGAGCACCTTGCGAATCATCCGCCCCGTCAATCCTCGTCGTCGTCGTCATTCCTCTGGCGGCGGCGCCGCCGCAAGCGGCCCACCTGAAACAACAGCCCCAGCACAAACAACGCGATGGCCGGAATCCCATCCCACGGCCAGTCGAACGCGTTCATGATCAGGAAAGTGCCCGCCGCCGCGGTCGAGATTCCCATGATCAGTTTCTTGTAATACACCCCCAGCAATCCCGCGATGATGGAGACCACCGGGATTCCGACCGCCATCACGAATTCCGGATCGGGGATGTTGAATCTCTCCAGCCATGGCGAGATCCCGAAGAGTCCCCACGCCGACAGCCCCGAACCCAGCACGAAGAACGCCACCAGCTCGACGAACTTGAACAGGATCACGCCCAGGATCGCCCCGAGCACCCCGCCGCAGGCATGCACCACGATCGACAGCGTGTCCGTGGCCTCCAGCCACGTCGCGAAGCCATGCCCCGCGCCGAGTCCCAGCGCCATGCCCAGGACCGCCCCCACCACCAATGCACTGCGCAGCGCGAACGAGCCGAACAGCAGCAGCACGCTGCCGACGATCACCAGCATCCAGTCCGCATATTCCGTGGGGAGGTACATTCGCCCATTTGTCCCGGTTGATTCCCTGCAGCGACCATGGTGACTCTTTCCATCCAACAAAGCCCAACCGAAATTTCGAAAAAGTGACCGATCCCTCCACTCTCCCACCCAAGCCGCCCGGCGCCCTCCTGGCCCTCGACGTCGGCGACGTGCGCATCGGCGTGGCCGTGTCCGAGTCGCGCATCATCGCCTCGCCCCTCGAAGCACTCGACCGCCGCCTCCTCGGGCGCACCGGCACGCTTGATGCCATTCAGGCACTCATGGAACGCTATCGCGTCACCGAAGTCCTCCTGGGCCTTCCCCTCCTCGAAGGGGGAAAGGAGGGCGAGCAGGCCCAAAAAACCCGCGCCTTTGGCCGCTCCCTCCAGCGCCGCGTCCCGGGCCTTGCCATAACGTTCCGCGACGAACGCTATACGACCTCCGAGGCGCGCGGCATCCTTGGCCCCGGTCCCCATCCACCCGGCAAGGTGGATTCCCTCGCGGCGGCCATTCTGCTCGAAGAGGCCCTTGGCTCCGGCCCGTCCGCCCCGGATTCTGGTTGAGCGCCCGAGCCCCATGATTGTGTCTCGACGCGTACGCCGCGCGACTTGATCGCTCCCCCGATTTCCCCGGAGATTCACCGATGGTTTTCACCCGCCCTTCGCAATACATCCTCCTCCTGGTCATCCTGTGCGTGACCATGACCGGTTGCAGCCTCTTCAATCGCAAGGAGAAGGCACCCCGCTACCTCATACCGGAGATGGATACCCCCCGCGAGCAATACACCCTGGCGGAGCGCCAGCACCGCGACGCCCAGGGAATGTATGCCCCCGAAGCCCGCAACACCGAACTGCGCAAGTCCGTCCAGGCCTTCGAGATGGTCGTGCAGCGCTTCCCCCTGGACATGCGCTACACCCCCGTCGCCGACCTCATGATCGCCAACATCTATCGCGAGGTCGGCGAACTCGCCAAGGCCGAGCCCCAATACCGCCGCGTCCTCTCCCGCTACAGCGACGACGAAGCCATCCGCATCGACGCCCTGATCGGCCTCGGCCAAACCTTGGACGATCTCCGCCGCCCCTCCGAGGCGAAAGTCCACTATAAGATGGTCATCGACCAATACTCCGGTTCCCAGGACCCCGCCATCCGCCGCAGCGTCGAACTGGCCCGCGCCCGATACGTCCAGATTCGCGAACTCTGAAAGCTCCCAATCTGGCCCGACTCTTGAATGGCCCGAGGCGCAACCCCCAGAGGGAACACCAATATGTTGTCCAGCGCGTTCAGGTCATGTGCCCTTTGTCTCCTGCTGGCCACTACGCCGGGAGGAGCCCCGGCGTAG
>CAYTRP010000278.1:1675-5368 GCA_964440195.1 uncultured Candidatus Sumerlaeota bacterium | reverse complement strand
CGAACTCGGCGGCTTCCTCGGGGTTCATCTCCGAGTCGAGATACGCCATGAGGCGCTCGGCGACGGTGTCGGGAAGTTCAGGCATCGATCCGGCCCTCCAACTTTGACTTCAGGGCCTTGCGGGCATGGAACAAACGGGACATGACAGTTCCCATGGGAATATCGAGGGTCTCGGCGATGTCCTTGTAGGGCATCTCTTCGAGGTGTTTCAGAATGAGGATCTCGCGGAATTCCGGCTTCAATTCATCGATGGCACGACGTATCAACTTGGCAACCTGTGCCCGCTGGATGGAGTCGCGCACGTCGCCTTGATCTCCTTGCGCCGAGACCAGGTCCGATTCAATGCTTCCATGGGTTTCCTCGGTGATGGCTTCCAGGGAAACCTGGCGATGGGGTCCGTACTTTTGCTGATGGTCGAGGCATAGGTTGCGCAGGATCCGATGAATCCAGGGGTAGAACGGCCGCCGGGTGTCGAAGCGGTGGAGATTGCGGAAGGCGCGCACAAAGGCTTCCTGGCTCATGTCGCGAGCGTCCTCATGATTTCGAAGAAGGGCCAGGGCCGCGAGAAACAGGCGTTCACGATAGGCTTCCACGATTTCGCCAAAGGCATCGCGATCCCCCTGGCGGGCTCTTTCGAGGCAGGAGCGTTCCGAAGGAAAATTGTCGCACGACGTCGGGGACAAAGATGGCTCTCGCGGGCGCTCCGGAAAAGACTACGAACCACGCTTGTGCTTTATTCCAATAGACGACGTTTTCGGTGTAGCGGGGCAGCGGTCAGGCGCAAGCAGGGAGATCACGGATGAGTTCAAAGCCGCCGAAAGACAAGAAATTCAAGGATCCGCTCAAGCCCGTGGTGTTGGGGGGACGAGCCCCTGCCGGAATTCCGGCCACGCCGGAAGCTCCCGGGGCAATCCCCCCAGTGGCATCGGCATCCAGGGAGGCGAAGGCCCCAAAGCCTCATCGGTCGGTCTCCACCAGCCGGCGCGACGAGTTAACCGCCCTCTTGTGGGGGGCAGCCGAGTTGGATTGGGATGACAGCGAGGACGAGTTGCCCTCCATCGTTCCGACCCTGAACAGCCTTCCCTCGCTCCCCAAACCCAAAGTGGCGGTCGAACCTGCCTCGCCGACTGGGGCCCGCCGGTCAATGTTCCGGCGCGCTTGCAGCTTCCCGGGTCTGCTAAGGGTTCTGGTGCCGGAACAATCCTTTGCGCCGAAGATGTTTGCGGTCAGGATCATCGACCTGACCCCCAACGGCGCACAGATGGAGACCAGACAGATCAAGCGGGACATGAGTGACGCCATCCGCAAGGACCGGCGCTTTGCACGACTCGAGGCGCTTCTCCCCGGGCGCGAGAGGATGATCCTGTCAGGGCGGGTAGCCTGGGCATCCTATGGGCCCGAGATGTCGCGGCTGGGCGTTGAATTCGAGCGCCCCTACCCTGAAGTCATGGAAGCCTTCGTCGCGGATATTTCCCAGGACGCGGAACCGGAATCGCTTTGTCTGGGTTCGCCGCTGATTGATCCATTTCCAAGCATCACGAGCAAGTCGTCCTACATGTTCAGCGGCTACTCCCCGGATGGCGAGGAAGTTCTCGTTCGGAATGGCTCGATGGAGTTCCGGTGCCCGGTGAGATCCGGCCGGTTCAAGGTGGAAGTGATGCTGATGGCCGAGCGTTCGAACTTCCTGTCGTTCACCGCCGCGCGCGGGGATGTTTGCTCCATCCCAACGCCCGGTTGCATCGCGCATCAGTCGGGTGCATCGGATACGATGTCCTACTCCGGGCGGAGGCTCGTGGAGGAACTGACCCTCGATCCCGATGCGCGACACCTGACATTGAGGCTGGGGGGGACGGCGGGAAAGTTCTTCCGGGTGCTCAAGAAGATCGAGGAGTCACTGGAGCACGCGGAGGAGATCGAAATGGCGATCGAGTTGACGGGAAACGCGGCCAAGGTGGCCGCCATTCTCGAATCCCTGAAGAAGGAATGTTGAGGCATGCCGATCGATGGCGGATCCGGCGCATGGCCGTCGCCGCGCACGAGCGATTCCGGCCCCTTGGTGAAGATCTGTGGCATCACGCGCGCGGAGGACGGAATCATTGCGCTCCGCCATGGTGCCGACTTCCTGGGGCTGATCTTCGCTCCGAGCCCGCGCCAGGTTGACCTTGGCAAGGCAAGGGATCTGCTGGACGACTTGCGTCGAGTGTTCCCCGATATCCGTGCGATTGGCGTCTTTGCGAACGAACCCATGGAGAGTGTTCGCTCGCACGTCAAGGGGTTGGGACTCTTTGCGGCACAGTTGCACGGGGATTACGCCATCGAACAAGTGCGTTCCGCCGACTTCCGAGTCGTCCGTGCATTCTCCGTCAAGGGACAGGAGGACGACGAGGAGATCCGCGACTTTCAAGCGATCTGTCCTGTCTTGCTCGATGCGTTTGCTTCCGGCAAGCATGGTGGAACGGGTGCGGTGTTCGATCATCGGCTGGCCCTGCCCGCCATCGCACGCGGAAACGTTCTTGTGGCCGGGGGATTGAACCCGCAAAACATCGCGGGTGTGTTGGAGGGATTCCGCCGCGAGGAGAGGCTCCCCTATGCCGTCGATGCCTCCAGCGGCCTGGAGGATCAACCCGGCATGAAGTCAGCGGTGAAGGTCTCGCAGTTTCTTGAGGCCATCAAGACGTTCGGGCGTTCCTGAAATCGCGGGGCCGAGAGCGCAGGACGAAGTGACAGCCTCCCCATGAGGACGCCGCGACAAGATGGCGAGAGTGAGTTCTGGTCGTTCGGATCGTGACGTGATCGTGGCCCCTGCGACAGCGGCGGGCGCAAGTGCGGTCGCGATTGTCCGGCTGAGCGGTCCGGGAACCCACGAAATCTTCAGAAGGCTCTTTCGTCCGATCGGGAGTGGACGGGACTCCGAGGGGTCCGATTGGGGAAGACTGTTGCTCGGCGAAGTGTTGGACAGCGACGGCACGTTGATCGATCGCTGTCTGGCGGTCATTTGGCGCTCGCCCAGGAGCTATACCGGCGAGGACACGGGGGAGCTTCATCTGCATGGCGCGCCGGCGATTGTGCGGCGTGTCGTAAGGAGAGCCTTGGAACTGGGCGCGCGGCCCGCTCACCCGGGAGAATTCACCCGCCGCGCGTTCCTGAACGGACGCATGGACCTCGCCCAGGCGGAGGCCGTGAGCGAACTAATTCTTGCGGAGACCGGGGCGTCCGCGAGGGCAGCCCTTGGGCGGCTGCGCGGGGGACTTTCGCAGCGTCTGGCGGCCATCCGCGCCGAGCTGATTCCCGTGCTCGCCGAGCTGGAGGCCAGCATAGACTTTCCCGAGGAAGGGATTGAGGCGATCACGCGGCAGAGATTGGGGGAGCGAATCGAGAGCGCCCTGCTGGGAATCAATGCCTTGCTGGAGTCGTTCGAGCGGGGGCGGGTGTTGCGGGAGGGATTGCGTATTGTGCTTGCGGGTCCGCCCAACGCCGGCAAGTCGTCCCTGTTCAACCTGCTCGTCGGTCGGGAAAGGGCCATCGTGAGCCCGCATCCGGGGACCACGCGCGACACCATTGAAGCTCTGGTCGAGATTGCGGGGGTTGCGGTTACGCTCGTGGACACCGCGGGGCTGAGGGCGCTGCCCGAAGAAATCGAGGCCATGGGCATCGCAAGAACCCACGAAGAGATTCAGTCCGCCGCCCTTGTCC
>CAYTRP010000278.1:0-1665 GCA_964440195.1 uncultured Candidatus Sumerlaeota bacterium | reverse complement strand
TGTCCTGTTCGTCGTCGACTCGACCGATCCGGGAAGCGCGCGCGAGGAGTATCGCAAGATCGCCGGAGTCCCCCATCTGTTCGTCTTCAACAAGATTGACCGGATGAGGCAAAATGAGAAGGAGGCCGAGCAAGGCCTTCACCTCGACGATGCGATGGGCGTGGTCCGGCTCTCGACCGTCACGGGAGCGGGGTTCCCGGAACTGGAGGGACTGATCCGGAGCCGACTGGGCGAGAAACCCGCCGATGAGAGCAACCCACTGATCACGAGTGAGCGCCACGCGATGGCCCTCGGCAAGGCACGGCGAGCCATCGAGACCGCGGCGGAAGGAATCGTGTCGGCACTCAGCCCGGAGTTCTTGGCGCTCGACCTGGCAGAGGGGATAACTCACCTCGACACCATCACCGGACGGGGTGGCCTCGACGAGGAGGTGCTCGATGCGATCTTCTCGCAGTTCTGCCTGGGCAAGTGACCGAGTGTCGGGATTGACCCCCCTGACGGCTCCTGCTGGCCTCTCCGCATGAACGCTCAAGAAACCCCCGTGACCCTCGTCATCCCCGTCTACAACGAGGAAAAGGCGATCGATCGCCTCGGGCGAGCCCTTGATGCCGTCATGGCAACCCTTGACCCCGCCAGCGAGGTGATCCTGGTGGATGATGGCTCACGAGACGCGACACGTGACCAGTTGGAGAAGCTGGCTCGATCGCGGCCCTTTGTTCGCGTGCTCTCGCATCCGTTCAATCTTGGGTACGGCGCCGCCCTGAAGACGGGTTTTGGTCTCGCAAGGCATGAAATCGTCGCGATCTGCGACGCGGATGGATCGTACCCGATTGAGCAGTTGCCGCAGTTGATGGGGGCGATGGACGAGGCCACCGAGATGGTCATTGGCCTGCGCCGATTGAACGCGCAGCCCCTCCTTCGCCAACCCGCCAAGTGGTTCCTGAACTGGTTTGCGTCGTACTTGGCCCGCGTTCCCGTGCCGGACGTGAACAGCGGTTTTCGAATCTTCCGCCGCGGGGCAGTTGAACGCCATCGACGCCTTTTCCCCGAGGGCTTCTCCCTCACGACAACCCTCACGATGGCGCTTCTTGGAGAAGGCAAGGTGGTCCGGTGGGTGCCGATTCGTTTCCGGGGACGCGTGGGGCTCTCGAAGATCCGCCCCATCAAGGACACCGCCGCGTTCATCCTTCTGCTGTGCCGCATGGCGATGCTCTTTCAACCCCTGCGGGTTTTTGGTCCGTTGAGCGTGGCCTTGATCGGATCGGGTGTGGGGCTGCTCGTGGCGCGTGCATTCATGCATGAAACCGTGGGGGTCGCCACAACCATCGTGGTGCTGTTGACGGGTATCCTTGTCTTCTTTCTTGGTCTGCTGGCCGACCAGATCAACCGCAGAGGGTAGGAGTCACGCCCATGCAGCCGGAAGATCGCGACGCAACCGACCTGTTCTGGATGGAAAGGGCTCTGGGGGTCGCGGCGCTCGCCCGGGATCGCGGCGAAGTGCCGATCGGATGCGTCCTCGTCAGGGGTGGAAAGCTGCTGGCTTCCTCCCATGACGGCAAGGAGGTGCTTGGAGATCCGACCGCGCACGCGGAGATTTTGGCGCTGCGGGCGGCTGCCCACCGGATCGGAGACTGGCGGCTTGAGGAGGCGGAGATGTACGTGACT
>CAYTRP010000277.1:3321-5490 GCA_964440195.1 uncultured Candidatus Sumerlaeota bacterium | reverse complement strand
GCGCACCATGTCCATGTAGGGGTTGCGTTCCTTGTACTCCCAGTACTTGCGCGCGCCTTCCATCTCCTCGACAACGCGCTTGGGGACGATGGGCAGCGCGATGATCTGGCTGTGCGGGTGCCAGATGGTTGCGCCGGCCTGGTCGCCGTAGTTCTTGAAGATCATGATGTAGCGGAAGCGCGGGTCCTTGCGAAGCTCGACCGCGCGGTCGCGATACGCCCAGATGACTTCCTGGACCTGCTCGTCCTCCATCTCGGGGAACTGCACGTCCTCGTCCGGGCCCTCGATGACGATCTCATGCTTTCCGATGCCGGCCATCATGTCGTACATGCCATCGCCCGTGCGTTCGACCTGGCCGTCGGCGGAAAGCGCGGGGAACCGGTTCGGCACCACGCGCACCCACCAACCCGGGGAATTGGGAGCAGTGCCTGCCGGGCGGTAGGCCAGGACTTCGGGGGGCGTTTCCTTTTCATTCCCCGGGAGGAATGGATTGTGCGCGTCCTTTTTTTCCGACAGGACGGGTGTGACGAGTGTCGAGGGGCGATCTGCCCTCTCGGCAGAGATGATGACCCACCGTCCGGTCACGGGGTCCTTGCGGAATTCGCTCATGGGTTCTTTCGTTCTCCTTGCAGGATGCACGGGATGAAAAGTCGAACGCCGGTCGCGTTCGGCTCAAGAAGAGATTCCGGCGGGTTTGAATCCGCGTTGTGTGTTGCCCGGAAGAGTGGATACCGGTCGCGCGAGCAGGCGCTCGCCACATTGCTACTCGCCACAATGCTAGTGGTCATCCTTGTGCGATTCTTCCACCGGATTTGCATTCGCGGGACGATTCTTCGGCATCGGCTGGGCCACTTGGGCGCGCACGCCGTGTTGGTGCACCAAGAGGCCGCCTTGATGGGCCGTGTTCACCAGCAGGAGAAGAGAGCCTGCGTAGGCGAGAAGGAAGAGCGAATGACTGATGACGGCGATTCGCGGACTTGGCGGGCGCTTCAATGTGGCGGGCAAAACGACAAGGAGCGCGTAGATCCCCGTCAGGACCGCAAACACCACCTGGGTTTTCTCCGCCAGTTCCTCGTGAAGGTCGAGCACCCCGGCATTGGCGGCGGTCTCCATCACGAGTTCCGCGGCTGCCTCGCCCGTGGACACCGCGACAAAGGCTGCAATCGTGCCGAGCACCATGAGCGCGAGGGCGGAGACGAAGGGCCAGATCTCACGCCCCTGAAAGGCAATCCCCGCGATGATGAAGAGCGGCGCGACCATCAGCAAGGCAATGGGGAAGTGAACCACCAGCGGATGCAGGCCGTCCCACGAGGGGATGGGCGGAAGCATGGTGTCGCCTCCGAATGAGGGAAGGGGTCAGCCAGTCGACATCGCCGCGTTCAACGATTGAACCTGGCAAACGAGTGAGGGGGTGGCAAGCCGAGACGGGGGGAAACGTTATCCATTTGGAGCGGTGGAGGGATCGGGAAGCGACAAGGCTGCGTGCGCTTCCGGGCCAGGCGAAAGGGATGGCTCGTCGCGGGACTCGATCGGTGGCAGGTCTTCGTGGATGCGCTGCGCGAGGACGGAAAGCAGGCCGGCGGGAAGCGAGCAGAACGTTGCCAGGCCGATGCCAAAGAACGCGATCCCGCCGATGAACAAGGGGGTCGCGAGCAGGACGGCGGTCGTCGCGGCGGCGGCCGCAAGCAACGCGGTCTGTCCGCGTCGAGGCAACAGGGACACGTGCGCCATAAGGCCAAATCCAAGACCGAAGGCCACGGTCAGAAAGGGCACCAGCGAGGCCTGGCGGCGGAATCCCTCGTTCAGTCCGGCGGCGATCCACATAAAAAAGGCGAGGCCGACCGCGACCGCCGCCAGCATGGGAAGCGAGCCGTAAAGGGTGGACTTGAGGAGATGGCCGCGCACGGGGCGATGGAGGCCGATGGGACCGCGCAGGCGCTCGAAGAGGGTGCGCGCCGCGGGGGCGTAAAACCCCATCAGCGCCACGACGTAGGGAAAATCGAAAGTCATCTCGCGCAGGTCGCCGGATCGCGCAACGAACGACAGGAGGAACAGCGCAAGCGACACGCCGCCGAAATTGACCAGGAAGAGCGCGCCGCATTCGGAGACCGAGGGGCGGACGTGCGGCGCGGGTTGAAATCAAGGGCGACGTCGTGCACGTGCTGCGAG
>CAYTRP010000277.1:0-3311 GCA_964440195.1 uncultured Candidatus Sumerlaeota bacterium | reverse complement strand
GGCGCGGGTTTGCCACGATGGGCGCGCTCGGATTCCCACCAGTCGTCGCGCACAAAGAGTTCGGGATTCAGGGGGCCAAAGCAGATGCGCCCGCCGATGCGCTCGAGGGTGGCGATCTTGACGAAGGCCATGACGCCGACGGTTGTCAGCGAGAGGATGGCCAGGCAAGGCGCGAGCGCATCCAGGTTTCGATGGTAATTCCACCTCGGCACGTAGTCGAGGATGAATATTCCCGAGCCGATGACGACAATGACGAACGCGCCCGCGGCGAGGCAACGGGGGGCATCGCTCCAAGGCGCGGATGCCGGGCGCAGGGCGCCGAGCATTGCACGGCTCCAAACCGCGAAGGAGGCGGCCATCAACGCAAACGCATATCCAACGCCGAAGGGGATCGACTCCATCCGCGTCGTCTGGCGCCAGTTCCCGGAGGGGGTGGGCAGCCATGAGACATCGCCCAGCCGCACCGGGAAGAGGATGCCAACGTAGATGACCTGGAAGAGAAACGTGGCCAGCAGGATCGCGAGCGCCATCACGCCGCCCCACGCAATCGTCCCGACCGCGGCGCGGTTGCGGTCGAGTCCCGTGAGATAGACCTGCTCCAGCAGTCCCATCCGCACCAGGTTGAGGCGGAGGGAATAGATGGCGGCAATCACCAGCGCCCAGGTGAGCAGGGCCGCGCCCGGCATGGCAAGCAGCCACGGCCATTCGTCAACCACGGGCAGGTTCGAGAAGGAGCCGATGCGGGAGTAGAGCCCCTCGGCGTTCATGGAGAGCATGCGGGACGGATCAAGGAACCCGAGGGGAGTCCCGGGCCCAAGAAGCCAGAGGCCCAGAACAGGGAGTGTCGCCGCGATGCCCAGGAAGAGCCGCCCGAGCGCGCGCCGCCGCCCGCCGACGCGCCACGGCGCGAAGTGCCAAAGAACCGGGTTGTCTCGAAGCGTTGCCCACCGCATGGTGGTCTGCTGCGGCAAATCCCCGTCAGGCGCAACCGGACAATCGGCCCCGGCGCGGGATGGGAGCCATCAGACGCGCGCGGTCTTCTCCACGGAGAAGAAATTGTTCTCCGTTTCCTGGATCTCGACCTCGATGCGGTACTCGACACCCCGGTTGGGAAACTTCTCCCTCAAGTGACCCACGACACCGTTCCAGACGTAGGTCGCGACATTCTCGACGCTGGGGCTCTTGCCGGGGATGAGGACGATGCCCTCGGGCTCGAAGAGCCTTGGGTCCGTGAACAACTCGTCGTTGGCGGTGACGATGATCTTGTGGTCGAAGTCGCGCATGAGCTTCTTGAGGGAGCCGAAATCGACGGCCATGTCGAGGTCGTCGCGGGGGAACTCGTCGCAGGCGATGGCCACCTTGCCGCGCCATGTGTGCCCGTGAACAAAGCGGCAATGACCCGGATAGCCTTGTTGGCGGTGCCCGGTGTGAAACTTGGCGTAAACGGTGATTTTTTCCACGAACTGGCTCCGATGGGTGATGGGCTGGCCCTCGGGAGGAATATTCCCTCCTTCCCGGCCGTAGGGCCAGAGGAGGATTGCCTCCGGCCGCCGAATGTTGCCTTTGTCTGGCAAGGATCAAGCCGACCCGCCCCGCCAAGGAGCCCCAAGCCATGTCTGATTACCCTCCCACCGATCGCCCCGTCGTGACGTCTTCCGGCGACGCGGGGGATCGCCGCGGACCGGCCCGCAAGCCCCGTGTTGCCACCATGACGGAGATCTTCCTGCTGGTTGGGGCGCTGTGGTCCTTCACATGGGGGCTCGCGGCGGGGACGGCCTTCCTCCTGTCCTTCGTTTGGTGCTGCCTGCCGGCGCCGCTGTTCATGTTCATCGTGGCGATCTTCGCGCTGGTGGACTCGATCCGGATGTTGACGGGTCGTCGCGGCGGACGCCCGCGCGTATACGGGCTGCTCTTCCTCCTCGGGCTTCTGACATGCGACGTGCTGACGTCCCTGTGCGGCGTGATGATCCTCATATTGTGCGACATGCCCTCTGCCAAGGCGTGGTACGGCGATGAACCCCTCATCTCCCTCAACACCTGAGAAGCCCCGGGATTTGTACGGGTTGCTGGTCTGGGCCGTGAGGGCGATGGCGCCACTCGTGGGTGCGATTTCCTGTGCGTGGGCGATGGCAGGAGCCGCCCTTCGATTCCGGGGAACCAAGGAGGAAGGCAAGGCCGCGAGAGTCTTGATGCTCGCGGCCGCTCTGGCCACATTCGGTCTCCTCCTTGTGTCGGGTATCGTGACGGTGGCGATGAATGTCGTTCTGACGGATACAGCCTTTATGAGTGGCGTCCTGGCCTCGCCTGCAAAATTGTATGCGATCCGACTCAGTGACCTGCTCACCGATCCGGTTCTCTGGATCGGGCTGGCATGCGGCTATGTTATCAAGAGGTCCATGCAGTCGCCCCGCCGCGAGACCGGTTCCTTCCTTGCCGGGGTGTATTCCCCATCCCTTTGGTCAAACCGATTTCTGGGACTTCTCCTTCTCGCCTCAATCTTTGGTCACTTCGTCATCCTCTTCGCGCACACAACAATGGTCTCTCTGCTTAACTCCGTCCAACATGAAGTGGACGATCCATTCACCGCGCTCCTCCAGCTCCTTCTTATACTCGCCGGCGTGAGCCCGACTGCCTGGGATCCGATCACTTTTCCCGAGGCTCACTGGACCATCATCCATGTGCTCTCGGCACAGCTTGTGGGAATCGCCCGTTTGTGGGTGCTTGCTTCGATTGTCGCATGGGCATGCATCCGCCTTCCCTCCTTCGCCCTCGCCCTACTCGCCTGCTTCATGGGCTTGATGCTCCTCACTTGCTACGGATCGCTGTTTTGGCCGGGCGGTTTACAGCTCCCCATTCCCTTCTCGACCCGTGACGAGATTGCCGCACTCGTCGGAGATGCCACGGGCATTCCCGCAATTCACGCGACCCGACTCCTTTCCCGATTGGAAGTCTTGGTCATTGCCACGACGCTGCTTCTACTCCTGGATTGGCACATTCGCCGGTTTCGTGGGAAGGCTGTATCAGTGGATGAGCCTGCGTTCTGGTAAGGCTGGCACTTCAAAACTCAGCGATGCTGCAAGAGGTGACGCCGTGACAAATGTCCTCGCTTTCGGATTTCGTAGCTTGCTCATGGCGCACGGCCGGATCCTTGGGCTTGTTGCTCATTCACTGCGCGGGGAGGAAGCCAAAGCCGCCATGGCCCCCCGCTACGCGCTGGCCACGGCGCCGTTCATGTTGATGTAGCAGCCCGCCTCGGCGGGCTTGCCGAGGTGGAATCCCTGGCCGAGGCGCACGCCGCCCTTGCGCGCGAG
>CAYTRP010000276.1:0-5494 GCA_964440195.1 uncultured Candidatus Sumerlaeota bacterium | reverse complement strand
GGGACGAGTGTTGCGTGACCTGAAGAGGGGCGGGTGATCGCGGGGCGATCGGAGTCGTCCCGTGGAGTCGGCGGGAACGTCGCGACAGATCCCCCGCGACCGGTCACTGCGCGTCGTCGTTGAGGCCATTGAACGGGCGACGTTCAAGTTGTACTCCAACGGGCTTGGCGCCATCTCCCCGCGGGCCGGTGTGGGCACGACCTCCGTGCGGCGGCCTCGTTTTGCCCGTCCCATCGGCGTGTGGAAGTGGTTGTTTCACAAGCATGCACAAGACATGTAACCCCTTCGACAAAATGCAGATCCCATCCCGGTTTTTTATTGGGATTGACTATTCTTGCCGGTTCTGGGAACTCCTCCATCAAAGGATGGAGTTGGGCACATTTTGCAGGGATAAAGGAGTCGGCATATGAAACGGCGATTCTGCGGCTTGGTGGCGTCCGTGACTCTTGCTTTCGCATTGGGCGCCGCCCCGCTACTGGCGGGCAATGATCAGCACGCGGAGGTCCGGTCCGAGGGCACGCTCGATGTCGCGGCACCCCCGGGAGTTGGCATCGAAGTCCCGGTTACCCTCCACACTTCCAACCCCTTGGTGTTGTGGTCGGCGCTCATGTCGACAAAGACACCTGGTGCCGAGATCTTCCTGAAGCGCATCGTCATCGATGGCTCGTATGTGATCGAGCCCGATGCTCCCCTGCAATTGGCGCCCCGGCTTTCGATCTCCCCGGTTCCCTTGCCCATCGTCTCCGGGGCGGGCCAATCGGCGGCGGAACCCGTGACCGACATCAACGTGCACGCCATCATCACGAGTCGTTTGCAGCTCCTGCAGCCGGTGCGCGAGGGGGAACAGAGCATCGAGATCTTCGCGGAAGCCCAACGGCTCGTGGGTTACTGGGCACTTCGGTTGTCCGAGCTGGCGATCCAGCACTTGAACGCGGCGGCGCAGGCCGATGCCCAGGCATCGGCGTTGGCGTCGGCGGCGTCTCAAGCGGCGTCGGCGGCTCATGCGGCCGCAAATGCCGCGGCCAATGCACAGTCCTCGGCCGCAGCGGCTGCCGCGGCCTATGCGCAAGCGTCGGCAACGGCGGCGTCCTTCGCGGCGGCCGGCGCGGCTGCGGGCGCGCAGGCATATGCGGGCGCGCAGGCGCAGGCGGAGGCCGCGGCGGAAGCCATCGCCGAAGTGCAGGCGATGCTTGCGGTTTCCGCGGAACTGAACGCGCAGGCAAGCGCCTCCGCCGGGGCGGCCGCGAGCGCGGCGGCGGAATCTTCCGCCTATGGAGGAGTGAGCGCCTCGGTGAGCCAGTCCAAGACGAGCATGACGGCCTCGGTCTCCGCGGGAGCAGGTGCGGGGGCTGCGGCAAGCGCCTCCACGGCGGCCGTGCTCCAGATCGAGGCGGCGCTGGCCATGATGGTTCAGATTGAAGCCTCCCTTCAGGCCATTGCCCAAGCCAACGCCAATGTGGCTGTCTCGGCCGAAGCCCAGGCTGCGGCCGCCGCCATCGCGGTAGCCGTTGCGGCGGCGTCGGCACAGGCTCAGGCGGGGGCTGTCGCGGCGGCGGCGGCGAGTGCGGCGGCAAGTGCGGCGGCGAGTGCGGCGGCGGCGGCGAGTGCCCTCGCTTCGGCGGTCGCGACGGCCATTGCGTTTGCCGAGGCCACGGCGGCGGTGAGCGTCCATGTCCAAACCCAGTTGGCCGTCGTTCAGGCCAGGGCGGCGGCATTCCGTCCGCCGTTGGGCGCCGAATGGGCGGTTACCTTGGTGTTCGTCTGCAATTCGCCCGGATCCCCGGTTTTGTTCAGCATCAAGGAGATCTTTACGACGGCTGACGGAGGCGCGAGCAGCCTGCTGGTCGCTCCACCCCCCGGAGGGCCGTTGATCCCGCCTGTCCTGCTGAACGACGGGATGACCGTCCGGTAGGACTCAGGGGTGAATTGGGCGCTCAAGGAGGACCATCCCTGATGGGTTGGCCCTCCTTGCCATTGATGGGGGGGTGGATCGGACAAAGGCTTGCGCCGCCCCCGGGTGGGAGCGGCACATGGCCCCGCCTTCTGTGGGGGGGACTCGGCTTGGCCGCCGAGCCCCGCTTGAAGAGACTGACCTTCGGGGCGCGATCTAGATGACATTACAGGGTGCAATCCAGCGGAGCCGCTGTATCCTGCCTCTGCTGCTCATGATTGCCGTCATGGCGACAACGGCGGGTTGCTGGGGTTCCAAGGGCTTTCCGGGCAATGGGCAACTGCGGCTGCGCATCATCAACGAGAGCTACGAGGACGTCTCGGACATCACGATCACCCATGGGAATGAAACCTTCTTTCTCACCATCCTCCAGCCCGCTCGCCGCCAGACCGTCCTTTGGAGGCAGATCGACCAGGACGAGTCGATCAGCATCGCCTATTTCCATCCCAAGGTCGGCAGCGAGCGAAGGGAATACAGCTTTCGCGCGCGCGACCAGGAGGCGGGATACTGCGAGATCCGGTTTGATCGCGATGGCCGGCTGGATGTGCGCACACGATTCCGCGTGACGGAGGATCAATAAGAACCGGCCCATGTCTCGACCTCCCTATGTGATCGGAGTGGAAGGTGGCGGTACCAAGACCCTTGGGGTGCTGATGGGCGAGGGCGAGGAAGTGCTGGGCCGCGAATCGGCGGCGGCGAGCAATATCCATTCGACGGCGCTCGACGTGGTGCGGGGGCGGCTCGAGGAGTTGATCCTCTCCCTGTGCGGGCAAGGGGGCATCACGCCGGACAAGATCGACGCGATCTGCCTCGGGATGTCGGGCTGCGACAGCCCCAAGGACCGCGAGATCCTCGAGGGGTTCGTGCGCCCCCTCCTGTCGGACCGCGCGCGGTTCGTCGTTGTCAACGATGCCATTCCCGCCGTTCGCGCGATCATCGGGCGACTGCACGGGATCCTGTTGATTGCGGGAACGGGTTCGATTTGCTACGGCTTCAATGAACGAACCGGGCAACAGGCGCGTGCGGGGGGGTGGGGCTATCTCCTGGCCGATGAAGGTTCGGGATACCGCATCGGCCTCGGCGGCCTGAAGGCCATCCTGGCCGCCGTCGATCAACGGGGCCCCAGGACGATCCTTCACGACTCGATGCTCGCGCATCTCGGAACCACGGAACCTCGGGGCATCGTGAACTGGATCTACAGTCCGGAGGGGAACAAGACCAACGTGGCGGCCCTCTCGCGGTTCGTGTTCGATGCCGATTCCCAGGGGGACGAGGCAGCCGGGCGCATTCTGGACTTCGAGGCCGGCGAGCTGGCCTCCCTTATCCCCGTTGTCTACCGCCGGCTTTATTCGCCCGGGGATGGGTGCATTCCCCTCGGTGTGTGGGGAGGCAACCTCGTGCACGGGTTGCGTTACCGCGAGCGCTTCATGCGTCATGTGGCGGCGGCGGGCCTGCCTCTCGAGGTCGTCATTCGCGAGGACGCCGACGCGACCCTGGGCGCTGCCCGCCACGCGGCGAGCTTGTTGTAGGGACCGGCGGGTCTCGCGGGGGCCCGGGCGGCCTTCGCCGTGTCGCTTCCTCCTTGGAGGCGCGTGCCCTCCCGGGGTGTTGCGGTCATGCTGGTTCGAAATGTACTGTCACGATCAGGGACTCCCCCCCATGGCACCAACCAATCCTTCACTCCGCTATGATGGCAAGGAGCTGACGCTGGACGGCGTGCTTCTCGCCGACCTGGCGGAGAAGCACGGCACGCCGCTATTCGTATACTCGGCCGAGACGGTGCGGCGCAACTTCGCGCGCCTGCGGGCGGCGTTTCGCGCGGCGACGATCGCCTACAGCGTGAAGGCCAACGGCGCGCTGGCACTTCTCAAGCTCCTGCACGGGCAGGGCGCTGCCTTCGACATCGTGTCCGGTGGCGAGCTGTTCCGCGTGCGCCGCGCGGGCATTCCCGCCGATCGCGTGATCTTCGCCGGCGTGGGCAAGAGCGCCGGGGAGATGCGCCATGCCCTCAAGGAAGGCGTGCGCGAGTTCAACGTCGAGTCCCCCAGCGAGGCGGTGCGGCTGAACGACCTTGCACGCAGGATGAAGACGGTCGCTCCCGTCGCCCTGCGCGTGAATCCCGACGTGGACGCCAGGACCCACGAGAAGATCACCACGGGGAAGAAGGAAAACAAGTTCGGCATGTCCCTGGCGGCCGCGCGCAAGCTCGCCGCCGAAATGCGCGACATGCCCGGCCTGCGCCTCGATGGCATCCACGCGCACATCGGCTCGCAGATCCTGCGGACAGAACCCCATGCGCAGGCCGTCGCCGTGCTCGACCAATTCCTGGCCGATTTGAAGGCGGAGGGCCATCGGCTTCGGACCCTGAACTTCGGGGGAGGATTCGGCATCTCCTACGCGCCGGGTCAAAGGCCCCTCGACCTCAAGCCCGTCGCCGCCGCCGTGACGGCGCTGGCAAAGCGCCACAAGCTCGACCTCATCCTTGAACCGGGCCGCTCCATCATCGGGCCGGCGGGCTTGCTGCTCACGCGCGTGGAGTACCTCAAGACCGGCGAGGCCAAGACCTTTGTGATCGTCGATGCCTCCATGAACGAAGTCATCCGCCCGACCTTGTATTCCGCCCACCACGAGATCATCCCGTTGGTGAAGGGACGCGGCACGACAAAGCCGGTGGACGTGGTCGGGCCAGTCTGCGAGACGGGCGACTTCCTCGCGCGCGACCGCCAAATGCTGCTCCCCGCGGAGGGCGACCTGCTGGCCGTCCTCGACACCGGCGCCTACTGCAGCGCCATGGCAAGCAACTACAACAGCCGCCCCCGCGCGGCCGAGGTTCTCGTGGACGATGGCCAGGCAACGGTTATCAAGAGGCGCGAAACGTGGAAGGACCTGTTGCGGACGGAATCATGAGGCGGCGTAGCCCCGCCGGGTGAGAAACCGTTCCTTCCCGTGCGCGGGAAGAGCGCGCATCTCGAATTGGAACCGATGGAGGCGGATGTCTCCCCGGCACGCTTGGCGAACCAGGCATCCGAACGCGGCAGCCATCGGCCCGACAGCCAGGCAGGAGCCTGGCGATCCCGGGATCTTGGCATTGTCCGTCCCGGAGCCGTTGTTTCCGTGCCTTTGACTTCGCCGCGGAGGCATAATACGGTTTCCAGTTATTTCGTGAACGTCATCGCCACTCTTCCGACCCTGCCAATAGCTGGTGGCGATCCGGAACATCAGCCCGCAGGGCGGCATTTGAATGGCCTCCGGTGGAGGCGATAGCCGGAACCGGAGGTCGCGTTGCACAAGAGAGTCGAGCCCCCTTGCGGGGCGACATGACAAGGATGCAACGAGCCGGATCATGTCGCCCCGCAAGGGGGCTTGGGCAGGTGGGATCACCAACCCCCCGTTCCGCGCTATCGCGCTGCACCCGGGGCCATTCAAATGCCGCCCTTGTATATCCCGGATTGCGCGATGGCGGGGAGGCTGTCTCTCGCCGTCGTCGTCGCAGGTTTCTTTTTGGTTCTTTTTCTTTGTGGAAAACCGCCGCATCTGTGGATA
>CAYTRP010000275.1:4293-5513 GCA_964440195.1 uncultured Candidatus Sumerlaeota bacterium | reverse complement strand
TTGCTCGCGCCGACCATGGAGGGACCGCCGCTCTCCCTGGGCCGCGAGGGGGCCACGCGGTTCGGCGGGACAATCCTCTCGGCTTCGGGACACGAAACCGTTTCCCTCCCTGCGGGAGCATATGAACTCCGAGTCACTTCGGGAATTGAGTACCATCCCGCGCACGCAACGCTCGTTCTTCGCGACGCTGGGGCAACCACGCTCGAGCTCGGCCTTTCGAGGGCCTTCGCAACGGATGGCTGGCTGGCGGGGGACTTGGGATCGAGAACATCCGCCGACCCCTTTTCCCCGACGACCCTTACGGCGCGAGGCGCCAGCGCTCTGGCGGAAGGACTCGATTGGATCGCGCCCTCCGATCCATCTCCAATTGGTGGGAATGCCATCATTCCGGTGCTTGACACCTACACTCCTCCGCCCTCACCCGCCGATGCCACGAGCTTTCTTCGATTCGCCGATGGTCGCGGCGGAGACGAAGAGTTGGGAGGCATCTGGATTCCCAAACCGTCTGATTGGCGGCAAGTCATCGGGCGTTTGTCCGTCGGCGAAGCTGTCGATTCCCTTGCGCATAATGGAGCAAGGGCATACGTTGCGTGGGATGCCGCGCTTCCGGAATCCTTTGGGACTCGTTTTCAGAAGCTGCAGACGATGCGCCAGGCGGGAGTGCCACTCCTTCCCCTCGGGTTTGGCAATTCGTTGGGTACTGTCGGAGAAGAACCCGGCTATCCACGCGTGTATGTCCAGGCAGACTCCGTGAATCAGGTTGCCGAAAGTCTCTTTGAAGGCCGGTATCAGGTGACCAACGGCCCATTCCTCGACTTGCGGATCAACGAAGAACCCGTCAGGGGGACTGTTGAAGCGTCTGACGGCATTCTCGATCTTGACTTCAAAATCCACGCCATCGACGGCGTTTCCGTCGCCCAACTGGTCGTCCTCGTGGATGGCTCCGTGGCGCGTCAGCTTTTCTTCAACGAAGCGCTGCGCGAAAGTGGCACCGGGGTGGCGGTCCCCATTCCCGGCGATCCCACCTCCGGCAAGTTGAGAATCCAGGTGGCGGGAGACTGCGTCCTGGACATCGTCGTGGAGGGCGACGAGGATCGACCCAACCCGCTGGTATCGCCGCGCGGTTCCCCGTTCGCCGAAACGAACTCCCAACGGGGAATGTTGAGCCGGGCATTCCATGCGCCCATTCGCGTCCGGGTTGGTGGTTCCGTGGGGACGAG
>CAYTRP010000275.1:0-4252 GCA_964440195.1 uncultured Candidatus Sumerlaeota bacterium | reverse complement strand
TTTCAATGTCCCTGTCGTCCCGCCCGCAAAACCGGCTCCCCCGGTCCTGAACCGCGAGACAATCGGCTGGCTGGCGGGAATTGGCGCCTATACGATGTGGGGTTTTCTCCCGATCTACATCAAGTTGCTGGATCACGTGTCCGCCCTCGAGTTTGTCGCCCACCGAATCGTCTGGTCATTTCCCTTCCTTGCGATTCTCCTCTGGCGGTGGGGACTGTGGCGTCATCTCGGCGCGGCCATGATGCGGGGCGGGACGATGCTCCTGCTCGCGGCCACCGCGGCGCTCATCTTCGTCAATTGGCTGGTCTTCGTTTACGCCAACTTCACCAATCAGGTCCTTCAGGGAAGTCTCGGCTATTTCATCAACCCGCTGGTGGTTGTGGCACTTGGCTGCCTTGTGTTTTCCGAGCAACTCCGGCGCCTTCAGATCGTCAGCCTCTGCTTCGCCGCCGCCGGTGTCCTGGTACAGGTCGTGGCCCTTGGCACGGTCCCGTGGATTGCCCTTTCGCTGGCCCTCTCCTTTGCCTTCTACGGATTGTTGAGGAAGATCACCCACGTCGGGGCCATTGAGGGGCTGGCGGTGGAAACGCTTCTCCTCACCCCACCCGCCATTGTCTTTGTGGCCTGGTTGTGGATGCGGGAACACAGCGCATTCCTTCGCGTCGATCTTGGCACCGACCTGTTGCTGATTGGCGCCGGACCGCTCACGGTCGTTCCTCTTCTGCTGTTCACGGTGGCGGCCCGCCGCCTGCCCTTCTCCACGATCGGGTTCCTTCATTACATTGGCCCGTCGCTGCAATTCCTCTGCGCGGTGTTCCTGTTCGGGGAAGTCTTCGACGGGGCCAGGCTGGCCAGCTTTGCGCTGATCTGGATCGCGCTTGTGCTTTTCAGCATGGATGCCATGCGCCGGAGAACGCCCGCTTGAGTTCTTCCTGCGGCGCGATCAGTTGGCCATGCTCTCCATGCGCTTCTGCATGTCCGCGCGGCGCAACGCCTTGAGCAAATCCTCCAGATCGCCCTCCATGACCCGGTCGAGGCTGTAGAGCGTCAGGTTGATGCGGTGGTCGGTCAGGCGGTTCTGGGGAAAATTATAGGTGCGGATCCGCTCGCTGCGATCGCCGCTTCCGACCATCTGCTTGCGGTGGGCGCTGCGTGTTTCAATCTCCGCCCGAAGCTTTGCCTCGAGCAGCCGCGACCGCAGCACATTCATGGCCTTGGCCAGGTTCTTTTTCTGGCTTCGTTCATCCTGGCAGGTGACGATCATCCCTGTCGGGATGTGCAGCAGGCGCACGGCGCTATAAGTGGTGTTTACCCCCTGTCCGCCGGGCCCGCTGGCGCACATCGTATCGACGCGGATCTCGCTCTCCTTGACCTCAATGTCCGTTTCTTCCGCCTCGGGGAGAACCGCCACCGTCGCCGCGCTCGTGTGAATGCGCCCCTGGGTCTCGGTGACTGGCACGCGCTGCACCCGGTGCACCCCACTCTCGTATTTCAGCACGCTGTAGGCGTTCTCGCCGGTGACCAGGGCCACGACTTCGCGAAACCCGCCCAGGTCCCCCCCCGTGCTGCTCATCAATTCCAGCCTCCACCCGCGCTCTTCGGCGTAACGGGTGTACATACGCAGCAGGTCACCCGCGAACAATCCGGCCTCCTCCCCTCCCGTGCCCGCCCTGATTTCCAGGAGGATGTTCCGGTCATCGAGCGGGTCCCTCGGCATGAGCCGCGCCTCCAACTCCTCGCCAAGGGCCGCCACCTGCGGCTCCGCCTCCTCCAATTCCGCCTCTGCCAACTGGCGCATCTCCGGGTCCTTCTCGGAGGAGAGGATCTCCTCTGCCCCACGCACGCGCGATTCCGAGTCCGCCAGGCGCCGCGCGATCCCAATGGTGATCTCAAGTTCGCGGTGCTCGCGTCCCAGATCCGCCATGCGCTTGCGATCCGAAGTGACCGCGGGATCGGCCAACTGCCCCTCCAGGGCTGCGAATCGCTCTTCAAGGCTTCTGAGTCTGGCGAGGGTGCTCATGCTTTCCTTCACACGGGGCGAATTGGTCGGGGAGGATGGGGCTGGCGCACCGCCGCGCCAAGCCCAGAGTCAATCCCCCCATCCATCGCGACTACCCCGGATGGGCTCCGGATACGATTGACCGGCCGGCCCCATGGTGTCGGTATCCACCCGTGCCATGTTCCCCCGGGCGGGTCGAATCCGCAATCAACGAGGTCCATGAAAATGATGGGAAGACTCGCCCCCTCACTCTCGCTGTTGCCGCTGGCGCTGGCAATATCCCTGATGGGCTGCGTTCAGGACAACATCCCCAGAGACGACTCGCCGTCCGGATCCTCATCGACTGTTCGTGGTGTCCACTGGCCGGCTCTGCGCTCCCTCGACGAATTGGCCCATCGCACGGGGAGTTTCATTCAGAAGGGTGACGAGGCAGCATTGCGGGGATTCGCCGCCCAAGTGAGGGAGGTCTCCCTGCGTGTCGCCGCCGATGCCGTTCCCGCGGGTGCCCGCAATTCCGGGGAGGCACGGGTCCTTCAGGCCGATCTTCAATCGCTGGCCGAGTCGTTGGCCGCCTCCGATTCACTTGATCCCGCTTCCCTGGCCCAGACTCTGCAAGCGATCGGGCCGGTGGTTCATCGCTTGATGGCCACCGCCGGACTTCCACATGAGCATGCCGCCGCGCATGACCACGACGACCACGGCCACGACGACCACGGCCACGACGACCACGGCCACGATCATGATCACTCGTCAGCCGGTCGCGGCCCCCTGACGCTCAAGGATATCCACGAGACCGAAGGCGTCGGTCCCAATGGTGGCACCGTCCTGCACGCCACGCACACGACGCATCTGGAACTCGTCGTCGATCCCGCCTCGGCGACCATTCGGCTTCTGACGCTCGACGAGAAAAAGAAACCGTTCGAACTGGACGACCCCCTCTCCGCCGAGATGATGTTCGAGGGTTGGAATCATTCCGGCAAACCGGTCAAAATCGCCCTCTATCCGGATTCCGCCACGGTGACCTATGGTCATTTCGAGGCGTTCGATGAGGGACTGCGTGGAACCGAGTGGATAGCGGGTCGCATCAAGGGAAAATTCCGGGAATCCGGTGTCATGGCGGCGGTTGATGTCGAAGCCGGATGGCCGCCGACGCACCCGGATGCCGTGCATGGGGTTGGGCACAACGATAACGCCGATGGTCACGAGCATTGAGATTGGGCACTTCTCCGCAAGCGAGTGCTTCCCCACTCCCGGGCTTTGCGGTGGAGATTCGTGACGTTCGCCTGACCTTGGGAATGGAGGGGACCCGCAGGGTGCGGGCCGCCATAGACTGTCTCGCCGTTGGGAGTGGGGAAAAACTCGCGCTCACGGGGCCAAGCGGTTGTGGCAAGAGCACCCTGCTCAACATCGTCGCCGGGCTTCTCGCGGCTGGCAGCGGTTCCGTGCGCGTGCTGGGAGAGGACATCACACGGCTCTCCGTCCCGGCCCTCGATGACTTTCGCGGGCGTCACATCGGCTTCGTTTGGCAGTCGTTCAATCTGCTCGAATCCTTCTCGGCTCTCGAAAACGTCCTGATCGGGATGCGATTCGGACGGTGGGGGAGTGCCCAGACCCGCCGCGCCCGCGCCGGTGAGCTGCTCGACCGGGTCGGGCTGTCCCATCGCTCGTCCGCCCGGCCCGGCACCCTCTCCATGGGGGAGCGGCAACGGGTGGCCATCGCGCGGGCGCTTGCCAGCCAGCCTCGCCTCCTGTTGGCGGATGAGCCAACCGGTGCCCTGGACCCAAAAACGGCCGCCGAGGTCTTTGAGCTTCTGGTCAAGGTCTGCGCGGAGAATGACTGCACCCTCATGATGGTGACACATGACCATGAACTGGCCGGGAAGCTCGACCGCCAGTTCGACTGCCGGGGCATCATCCACGACGAGAGTTAGGGAAGGCACTTGGGGTGGTGGGCCCAGCAGGACTCGAACCTGCAACCAACCGGTTATGAGCCGGCCGCGCTAACCAATTGCGCCATAGGCCCACATGCCACGACGCGCGGGGCAAGGTGGCGCCAACAGCCATGTGCTTGGCAACGACAAATCCGCCCGGCCACGCTCCCTGCCCAGGACGTTTCCGTAAACTCTATTTCTTCCTGATGAGCGCGACGGCCTTGCGGGGATGGGCGTTGAAGTGGGCGCGCAGCTCGGGGATGTAGCGGCGTTTGCCGCAGGCCGCCTGCTGCACGCCTTGGAGCACCGACAGCGCCACGGT
>CAYTRP010000274.1:0-5520 GCA_964440195.1 uncultured Candidatus Sumerlaeota bacterium | reverse complement strand
TGATGACCTCCCGGATTTGGGAGGTCATCATGAAGATGATCTCGAAGAAGCCGGCCGACAGATTCCAGACGGTCGACGAAGTACTGGCCGCGATTCGCGGGAGTTGAGCCGAACAAAGTCCCGTCGTGGAATGCAATGGCAGGGGTTGCGGCGACAGGTCGCCGGACTTGACGGCAGGCCCGTCATTCGACTTGCCACCCACGACCCGACCCTCCTAGCCTTCCTCCCCTGTTTTGACATCTTGAACGGCACAGCCGTCCCGGTATCCCTCCTCCCCATGCCCCAGATCAAAATCACGCGCGAGCAACTCGAGCAGGACCGCTTCCTCGAAGGCACGGACACCCTCCTGATTTGGCTGAAGAGGAACATCCTGTTCGTCCTCATTTTTTTCGGGTTTGGCATCGTCGCCTACTCGGCCTATGGGTATTGGGCGGCAAGCCATCGCAGCACCATCGAAGCGGCAAATGATGCCTTTGCCAGCGCGCAGGCGAAGTTCCAGAACGCTCTGGACACGACCTCCTGGGGGACGCCGGAGCGCACGACGGCCATGCAGGAAGCCGTCGCCATGGCCAAGGCCGTCGCCGAGACGTATCCGAACACGCCCATGGCGATCCCGGCGAAATTCCTCGAAGGCACCGCGTGGTTCTATGCGGGCGACGACCTGGAGCTGGCCCGCACGGATGGCCCCCGGAACACCGAGAAGGCGATCGAGGTCTTCACGAAGTATGTTGCCGGGTCCAAGCCGGGCAGCTTCGAGTACTCGAAGGGAAGCATCGCACTTGCCTATGCCTACGAGAACGCGTGGTTCTTGACGGGGCAGGAGAACTACCTGACCGATGCGATGGGGACTTTTCGCCAAGTGGCGGACAAGCCCGGCGAGGAATCGGGCTTCCTGCGGTTCGAGGCGTTGATGGGCACCGCCCGCCTGAGCGAACTGGCCGGGAATGAGGAGGCCGCCATCGAAGCCCTGCGAGCCGTGATGAAGGAAACCCACGTCCCTCGCGCCAATCCGGACACCATCGAGAATGTGAACCGCGCGCTCGTGCAGCGCATTCGATTCCGCGAGGATGCGGTCACCTACGCCGGCTTGGCCCGCTCCGAGTTGACGCGCCTTGGTGTCGATGTCGACACGGAGTTTCCGCTGTTCAAGGCCGAGGAAGCCGGGAACCCCTGACCGGCGGCGGGGTTGCCCCTATTCCCCGCCGGGCTGGAAGGGGTGCCGGAGAAACGTGCAGTCCGCGCAGGATTGATCGTTCATCGCACAGCAGTCGTGGAAGATCTTGTACAGGGCCTGCTGCCGCAATTCCGTGCGCAGCAGGCCCTTTTCCATTCCGCCCTCGCCGAACAGGCGGGATTTCATGAAGGTCGTGACCGAGTTGGGGCCGAGGGAGGGGAATCGCTCGAGGGCGATCCACGCCTGGCGCTCCTGCCCCTCGTCGCCGCGCTCGCGGGCATGGAGGATCGCAAGCGGAAGGAGCGTGTTGAACAAGACGGCACGGGCGGTCGGCTCGCCGAGCAGTGCCTGGGGCCTCGCGGCTTTGCCACCGAGGGTGAAGTGCGTTTGAAAGTAATGCCCCTCACCTTCCACTTCGAGGAGGGCCGAGGCGTTTGAGTAGAACTTTCGCTGGCCGATAGCCGTGCACTTCTCGAAGTCGGCGAGGCGCAGCATCGCGAGAAATTCGTCGAAGAGGGGCGCCTCCCGGTGATGCATCCGGCCCAGCAGGATGGAAACGGCCGCGAGGCGTCGCCCGGGGAAGCCCGGGGGCCTCATGCCCGAGTACCACCGGCGCGTGGGCGGAATGAATCGATCGCTGAAGTATGGGCGGACCGGCTTCCACAAGGCGGCCAGGCGCGCATGGAAGGACCGGCCTTCGCCATCGGCCTCGGGGGGAATGCCCTCGGGCGGCAGCAGTTGGGCCACGTGGAGGAGGATCGAGAGGATGAGCGTTTCGCGGTCCTCCGGGGTCACCTCCCCGAGGAGCGGCTTGAGGTCGACCAGGGGCACGCGCTTGGCCAGCAGGAAGTAGAGTGTCTTGTTCGATTTGTACCCTTGGGCAACCATCAGTGCCTGATACAGGAGTTGCGCGGGGGAGGCGGCCTGCCGCTGGGCCTTGAGGCGGGCGACCTTGTCCTCGAGGCGGGCCCGGCCGGCCGCCCCGAAGAACCGCCGCACCTGGGCCTCGGGCAGGCGGATGAACTGATCGTGGCAGAGTCCGGTGCTGGCGGGCCGACCGTAGGGATAGTCGTCGACGTTGATGGTCTGCCGGATGACGTCGATGCCGGGATCGAGGAGGTGCTCGAGGGCGAGGCGCTCGAGGCGCTCGCCATTCTGCTTTTCGTCGTAAGGCCGGTCATCGCGCGCGCCAAGGAAGACGTGCAGGATCACCGTGTTGTACTCAAAGTCCTGGTGATGCCCGTGGCGGCGCCAATCTTCCGAGTGGACGTGGATTTCCACGTCCCCGGAGATCTCCACGCCGGCCAGCCTGATCCGCGCGCCGAGAAAATCCGGCCCGCGTCCGGTGTTCCAGCGTCCCGTCTCGATGACCTCCAACCGCTTGCCGGCGGCCGTCCTGAGTTCGCCGCCGCGGACCATCTGCTCCTGCCAGATCACCTGGACAAGGCGCTCATCGACATGGCGCGGTTCCGACGGCCCGCCATCCTCCGCGAGACGCAACAGCAGCCGCAGTTCCGCGCCGAAGGCAGCGTGTTCCTTTCGCCAATCCCGGAGGATCTCGTCGCCAGTCGAGGACAATTCCACCTCCTACTTTGTAACGCGTAGAACTTCCTCCGCGGTGGTCAGGCCCTGCTTGAGAAGAACCAGTGCTTCCTCGCGCAACGTCCGCATGCCGTTCTCGATGGCAACCTGCCGCAGCTCGACCGTCGAGAGCGTGCCTTTCTCGAGGGCATGGCGGATGACGGCGTTGGGGACAAGCAACTCGTACAATCCCGTGCGTCCATGGTAGCCCGTGTGATTGCACACGTCGCATCCCTTGCCGAGAAAGAACTCCTGCTCGGCCAGGTCTTCTTCCGCCATTCCAATTTCCTCGAGGAGCTGCGGCTTGGGCTGGTGGGGTTGCTTGCACTCGCGGCAAACGAGGCGGATGAGCCTCTGCGCGACGATCAGCGAGAGCGCATCGGCGAACTGGCGCGGACTGATCCCCAGATCGTAGAGGCGCGAGATGGAGGAGGCCGCGTCGATCGTGTGCAACGTGGAGAAGACAAGGTGGCCCGTCTGGGCGGCGTTGATGGCGATCTCGGCCGTTTCCTTGTCGCGGATCTCGCCGACCATGATCACGTCGGGGTCCTGCCGGAGCATCGAGCGAAGGCCGGTCGCAAACGTGAGCCCGGCCGTCGGGTTGATCTGGATCTGGTTGATGCCCGCGATGGTGAACTCGATGGGGTCCTCGATGGAGATGATGTTCTTCTCGCCCGTCTGGATCATCCTGAGGGCCACGTAGAGCGTGGTGGTCTTGCCCGATCCGGTCGGGCCCGTAACGAGGATCAGCCCGTGGGGTTCCTGGATGGCGCGCTCGAACACCTGGCGGGTGGACTTGGCCATGCCGAGGTGCTTGGTCTCCACCTGGATGTTGCGCACATCGAGAAGGCGGAGCGTGGCGGTCTCGCCCACGTGGGCGGGTGATGTGGCCACACGGATGTCGATGTCCACGCCGTCCACAAACATGGACATCTTGCCGTCCTGCGGCTTGCGCTTCTCGGCGATGTCGAGGCTCGATTGCACCTTGATCGCCGAGATGACCGCCGCGCCGAGGGATGCGGGCAGCTTGCACATCTCGACCATCATGCCGTCGAGGCGGTAGCGGATCTCGACGTGCCGCTGCGCGGGCTCGACGTGGATGTCCGACGCCCGGTGCCGAATGGCGAGCGTCACGATCGCGCGGACGAGCCGCTGCATGGTGTCCTTCTCGACAAAGCGGGACATGGAGACCACGCCCATCTGCACCTTCTCGACGTCGGTCGCCAACGCGTTGGCCAGGAAGACGATGTACTCGTCCAGGGAGTGAACGGGATTTATTTCCCCTCCACAGTTCGGACACTGGGAAAAGTTGAGGTTCGTGTACGCAAAGTAATCGTCCAGCGAGAAGCCGCAGCTTGGGCACGCGTGGCGCGCCTTGGACTGGGCGTGGCGCCTGGGGATGCTCAGGATGAAGCTGACCATGAAACCGACCAGTGCGAAGGGGCCAATCCAGGTCACCCAGCCCCTCCAGCGGACCGCGGAGGGATCCGCCCGCTGCGAGAGGATGCGCAGGATGTTCCCCGGGATGAGCCAGAACCCGATGACGAAGGCGAGGACATAGATCGTCCAGTCGGTGACCACCCTTGGCTGCACGCCGGCAGGCAGGACACCACGCAGCCAATCGATCACCCTCGTGGCCAGCTCATCGCCGACGATGCGCCCGAGGACGCCGTGATCGGCCCGGGAACCACCAGCGGCCGGGTTGAATTCCTCCGTCGTCACGATGTTGACGATCGTGGCCGGGGTCGGTTCCGCCTGGGGGACCTGATCGCGACGTGCCGAGACGAGGGCGGCGCGGATGCGATTGATCTCCACCTCGGCGTTGCGGATCATGTCGACGCTGCGGCTGCCGTCGCGCACGCGCGTGAAGAGCCCGATGGCCTCCATGAGGATGGGCTCGGCGTCCCCGGGGGTCTCGGATCGCAGGAGCGCCGCCCCACGGTCCCGCAGGACGATCCCCAGGTCGGCCGTCGCGCGAATGGTGACCTCGTCGCCCGGGTTGAGATTCTCGAGGGCCTCGCGGAGGATCGTCTCCGCCCCCGGCAAATCCGCTGTCGAGTACAGGGACTTGCCCTGCGCCGCCTGCGCCTCCCCCAGCAGCGCGATCGTCTTCCTGCCGAAGGCCGGGTCGGTGTCCGAAAAGGCGGCCTGAATGGCCGAGACGGCGGGGGTGGCCACGAAGAGGCGGGAAAGCCGTATCGCTTCCGAAGCGTTCCCACCGGCAAGTTGTGCGCGGGCAGTGTCCATCAACGCCCGGCCAGCTTCGCGCACGAGGGGGGAGTTCGCCGCGACGGCAGCCGGGTCCGTGGCGGTCATTTGCATGATTGCCTGCCACGCACCCGGCGCATCCTTGCTGTCGAGCAGTCGTCGCGCCTCGCGGGCGTGGGCATCGGCGGGAGAGGAATTCTGCGCCGGGGCCCGGACAATCTCCCTGATCTGATTGCGGAAAATCGTTTGGCGAATGCCGCCGACCTGAATCTCTATCTCCCCGGAGTCCTCGTGAAGAATGCGACCCTCGATCCGGTTTCCGTTGGTCAGGATGATGACATCCCGGGCGGTTCCCATCCCGGGAAGCGCGATGAGGATGAAGATCGCCACGATCCACGCCCATTGCCTCCCCTTCTCACGGACCGTTTGGTGGTACATCCTCATGTCCAGACGCCTCCCAGCCCGTCGTTCAGGTTACTCTCGGCCTGTTTCGTGACTCATACAAAGACTGATACCACACTAAAGAGCCTTGGTCCTCTAGTATTGTCAAGCGATCA
>CAYTRP010000273.1:0-5522 GCA_964440195.1 uncultured Candidatus Sumerlaeota bacterium | reverse complement strand
TTGATGCCGTGGGTCGCGATTTCCGGGGCGCTCCTGTTGACGGCCGCGCGGCGCTGGCTCTTCGGGCTGCCGAAGGAGGCGGCGCCCATCGCGCAGGTCGCGCTTCCGGTCGGGGTGGCAACGGCGGGGTGGGGCGCATTCGCGAGTTGGGTGAAAAGCCAGCCGATCTTTCTTCAGCTCCCCCTGAATGAAACGGCGGAATCGGTCCTGCCGGTGCCGGGCGGGGTCATTGTCCTCTTTGGGGCATTCGCCATCCTGCTGGTTGGGCTGGCGCGGGGCGCCTCGGCATTGACCGCGCCTCGCGGGCCGGGGCCGGGCGATGAAGGCCCCAAGCCGGCGCTGCTGGTTGGATCGGGGGCCTTGGCAACCACTCTTGCCAAGGATGTCGCCTCGCTGGCCAAGCCGCCCTACGTGTTCGTTTCGGCGGTGTCGGCGGAGAGCGAGCGCGTGGGTTCCTCGCTGGCGGGGGTCCGGCTGGCGGGCCGGTTGGAGATGATCCCGCAACTCCTCGGCCAGACGTACATTCCGGCCGTCGTGGTGGTTCAGGACGAGCACCAGCCCCCGGTGCTGCGCGAGGTCGTTCGACGCTGTGAAGACTATCCCGTGCGCATCCTGATGGCCGATCCGACGGCGTCCTCGGCCAAGGACATCCGCCTGGTGCGATTGGCGGATCTCGTGAGCCGCCGCCCGCTGGCGTTGCACGCGCCGCCGGACCGGGGTCCCTTCAAGGGCGAGCGCCTCCTCGTGACCTGCGCGGACACGCCCCTGGGGGCCGAGATGGCGTGGCAGGCATCGCGCGGATTCCCGGTGGCCCTGATCCTGCAGGGCCAGTCCGAGGATGCGCTGGCGAGGATTTCCGTTCGCATCAAGCGAGAGCACCCAAGCCTGCCCGTCGAGACGGTACTGGTTCCCGTGGGGGACGCGGAAGCGTTCGACAGCGCCGTCAGGCCGCTGGCCCCGACGGCGGTGGCGCATGCGCTCCCCCTCCATCGCGTTGACCTGGCGGAAAAGTACCCCGCCCACGCAATTTCGCACCTTGTGTTCGGTGCCCGGAACGTCGCCATTCTGGCCAAGGACCTGGGCTTTCGGCGAACGGTCTTCCTTTCGAGCGTCAAGGCGGTGTATCCCGCCGGAGTCCTGGGGGCGTGCTGCCGTCTGGTCGAGCAGATCGCGTGGCGGCTCGCACGCGAGGCAGAGCACTCGGTCCAGGTGGTTCGGATGCCGACGCTGGTGGGGAACGGGTTCTCCGCCCTCGAGATATTCGAGGAACAGGCACGCATCGACGAGCCACTGACCGTGTCGCATCCGGACGCGGCGCGCCTCTACCTTGGGCTGGAAGAAGCGGTGGACCGCGCCCTGCAGGCGCTCAGCGTCCATGGTGGAAACGGGAGACTCTTCCTGATCGATGCCGGCGACCCGGTAAAGATCCCGGAACTGGCGAAGGCCGCGGCCGTGTTGGCCGGCAAGCGACCGGGCAAGGATCTGGCCATCTATTACTCCGGCCTGGGGCCCGGCGAGGAGTTGCTTCCGACGGAGGTCGGTGGCGTCCTGATGGTGCAACCGCGCGAGGTCTCGGAACGAGGGCGCCTCGAAGAAGGCTTGGCGGCACTGCCGGAATTCATTCCGCATGGATCGCGCGAGGAGTTGCTCGGCGCCCTGCGGGAACTCGTGCCGGAGTACCACCCCTCCGACCTGCCCGAGAAGGGGGATGCGGAGATGCTGGCCGTCGATCGTGCGTTGTCGCGCGGCCAGATGTCCGTCTCGGTGGCGGTCGGGGAAAAGGAAACCGGCGCGCACGATGACGATCCGGAGGAAACGGCCTCCGAAGAAACGCCCCTGGATGATGACTTTCTGGGCTTGAAGCAAAGGCCTTGGCATGAGGAGGCGGGAGAATCCGGCGCGCAGGAATCCCGGGAAGAGGATGACGGCCGCCCCTTGCGCATTGGGAGAAGTCCGGTCGTGTTCATGGATCTCGAACAGGCGGAGCAGAGTTCCCCCGACCCGGGCGAGCTGCCGGAACCGGATGATCCGGAGACGACGGGAAGTGAAAGCCCCGGGATTTCCGAGGTTGGCCACGAGCAGGCAGCGCTCACGCCGGCGGCGGAAGAAGTGGAAGCCTTGACACCCGCGGCAGGGGGGAACGAAGAACGCGCCCCCGATGGCGGGGACACCCCCAACGACGCGGCGCGGGAACAGCCTTTCCTGTTCCCGGATTGGTTGGAGGAACTGGAGCAAAATCCGCCAAGGGCCGAAGATCCCGCACCGGAAGCAGTCGTGCCCTCGCCGGCGCCCCTGATCGATGAGATTGCAGAAGTCGCCACTCCCCTACTGTCCGAGGAAGACCCCATGAACGAGCAGTTTGCCGAACTGAAGAAGCGCGGAAAGCTAGTCGTCCCGCCTCTGGAGCCCTTGCCGGCGCATGCCGATGTCGTCCTTCTTGTCTTCATGGATGGACTGGATGCCAAGCGTCAGCGCGAGGTCCTTGAGAGGGCCGAGGAACGTTTTCCCGACGACGTTCATTTTCTCTTTGCGGGGCTGCTACCGGAGGCGGCGATCCCATCGGCGCTCGCGGAGCGCGCCCGGGGCCTGGACCCTTCCATCCCTTCAGGAGCCACGCTTTGGAATGCGGCGCTGGAGGCTTCCCCGGAGAACGCGCTGTTGATTTCCTTCCCCCCAAGGGTTGAGTTCAACGGGGGATTCTTCGACACGCTTCGAGCCTTTGCGGCCAAGCACGGGGATTCGGTGCTCTTCTACGCGGATCACACTGACCGGAAGGGCAGCAACGAAGTCGAGGTGAAGGTGCATGACCACAACGGATGCCCCCATGAGCGGTTCGAGTTTGGACCCGTGATGATCTACCGGACGGCGGCCTTGAAGGCGATCGGGGGCTTTGATGAATCTCTCGTCCACGCGTGGGAGTATGACGCGCACCTGAAGCTGATGATGGAAGGCTTCTTCACGCGCATCCCCGGCCCGCTGTACACGGCCAACGAGGAGGTGGTGGACACCAAGTCATCCGCCCTCCATTCCCCGGGACGCGGGCCATTGGGCGGGTTCTCATACGTTTTCTATCCGGAAGACATGGATCGTGAAGTGACGAGGGTGTTCGAGCGCGCGCTGAAGAAGGTGGGCGCGTGGATTGACCACCCCTCGGTGCCCGTTCCGCAGCCGGCCACAAGGCCTCCAGTCATGGCTTCGGTCGTGATACCGGTGCTTAACCGGGTCAAGTTCGTGGGCAATGCGATCGACAAGGTGCTCGAGGGCACGTTCCATGATTTCGAGATCATCCTCGTGGACAACGGCTCGACGGACGGGACCTTCGAGTTGATTGAAGAGTATACTCGCCGCGATGCCCGCGTGCGTTTGCAGCGCGGAACGGGAAGCAGCATCGCCTCGGCGTTGAACGACGGGATTCGCGCGGCGCGCGGCAAGTACATCTGCCAGCTTGACAGTGACGACCAATATGCCCCGACGACGCTGGAGCGGATGATCGGACACCTGGAATCACATGCCAACTGCGGGTTGGCGATCAGCTACTATCGCCTGATGGACGAACACGGGAAGATCATCGAGGATGTGTCCCCGATCACGCACTCCGGTTATTCGAGAAACCAGATCCTGCGGCGCGATGGGGCCGGGGCGGTGCGGATCTTCCCCAAGGCGGTACTGGAGGAGTTCGGGCTGTACGATGAGGAACACTATGGGAACTTTGGCGAGGACTACGACATGGTCCTCAAGACAGGCGAGAAGTACGACGTCGACCGGGTACACGATGTGCTTTACTTCTACAGGAGACATTCGGATAACACGGACGTGATCCGGGACCCCGAGATGAAGTATCACAACAAGAACCGGGCGCGGCAGGTGGCGCTGAGACGGCGGATGAAGATAAATGAGGATCTTGGGAAGCTCTGACAAGGGGACTTGGGTTCCCCCCCGTGCATTTCAGCTCGGTCTCGCCCTGATGGTGTGGGGCGGGGCCTTGTTGCTGTCCGGGTGCGGAGACAAACCGGATCCGGCGTCCTTGCTGGAGCGCCGGATTGTCCGATCCTCGACTTTCGAGGTGATCCTGGAAGAGGCCGGCAATGTCGAGGCGACGCGGGTCATCTCGATCATAACGCCCGAGTCCGCGCAATTGCTGTATCTTCCTGAAACAGGGGCCATGGTCGAGAAGGATCAGGTCATCGTCCAGCTCGAGACCCAACGGGCGGAGGAATCGCTCCAGCAGCGCCTGAACGAGCTGAAGTCCGTCCAGGCCGAACTCGAAGGAACCATCGAGTCCCTGAAGATCGCCATGAGGGAGAATACCCTGAATCGCGATCTGGCGCAATCGGAGCTGGAATTCAGCACGATACGGCTTCAGGACGTGAAGGTGCGCCTGGCGGAAACGGAAGTCCTCCTGGAAAGCGCCGTCGTGCCGGAGGATGATGTCCGGTCGGCTCAGTTCGACGTGGATTCGACACGTCTGAGCACCGTGACCACGGACCTTACGCTCCGGTCGCAGGTCGCGACGAACGTTCAGGAGCGTGCGGACCGGTTGACGCAAATCGGAAGAAGCGAACTGCGCGGGCGACGAGCCCTGCGGGTGCTGGACCAAGCCCAGAAGGAGATCGACCAGGCCACCATTCGAGCCCCCATCAGCGGCATCTTTGTGCGAACGCGCAACTGGAGCTGGAGAACACAGTCCCTGGCGGAACCACGACCCGGCGAAGAGGTCCGCCGCGGCCAGGAACTCGGGCAGATTCCGGACCTCGCATCACTCGTCATAAAAACGCAGATTCCCGAGTCCTATCTGCTGCGCGTCTCGGAGGGAACCCGGGCCACCGTGCAATTCGACGCGCACAATGACCTCAAGCTGGAAGGCACGGTGACCTTCATCGGCAATGTGGCGATCGATCGCGAAACGAGCGCGGGGGGAGCCATCGTGCAGACCGCGGGTTATTCGGGCCAAAAGGTATTTGAAGTGACCATCTCGCTGGACGAGGTGGATCCGCGGCTGCGCCCCGGGATCACGGCGCAGGTTCGCATCGTCCTGGACAGCCGCCAGGGCGTGCTCACGGTCCCCGTCGAGGCCATCCGGAAAGAGGACGAAGGAACGACCGTCCTGGTGATGAACCCGGAGGGGCGCATGGAAAGCCGCAAGGTGACCCTGGGCGATCACAATGGGACAGAGGTCATCGTCCTGGACGGGCTGCGGGCGGGAGAGAGCATCGCCGTGCGGCGGGTGCCCGCGGACGCCTCTTCCGCATCGAACAAGCGGCGTCCGGCCTAGAACCCCTGGGGCATGGGCGGCCGCACCGCGCCACACATAACCTCGCATTTCTTCATCGCACCACTCTCATCCCCGTCAGTGAGGAAACTTTCAGTCATGCAGTCACCCGAATCTTCACGAGGACCCAACACCGCACCCTCCCCCGCCGGATACAGGGCCAGCACCCCGCTCCTTCTCAAACGCCGAAAGAAGTACCGCCTTCGGCGGCGCCAGTACACGACCAAGCCGGAGTCCCCGGCACCGGCCGGGG
>CAYTRP010000272.1:0-5522 GCA_964440195.1 uncultured Candidatus Sumerlaeota bacterium | reverse complement strand
CGGCCTGGGTGTCGTTGCGGATACCCGTGGCATCGCCACGGCGGCGGTGTAGACCGGTGTCTGGCCGTTGATATCCGTGGATGGGATTTTGATGACCGGCAATCCGGCGAGATCGCGTTCGATGCCAACCGCCTCGATGCGCTGGATTTGCCGCTTGTAGAACCAGGCATCGAAGGCGACTCTCAGGGGAGTCGCCCCCTCCGGCGAGTTGTCACGGCTGGCGTACCGGAAGTGCAGGCACTTGGAGAGCGGGATCGTATACCGCTGGAAGGTCATCGGGTCCTGCTGGATGAGCGCCGATACTTCACGGTCGTCGAACTCCCAGCCGTATCGGGTCAGTTGCGGCCGCAGGTCCCACGCCTTCCAGCCAATCCGCCCATCGTCGTAGGTGGACGGAGCCCGCTTGCCGCCCGGCTTGCGTCCGAGCCGGTGCTTGTACGTCACCTCCAGGCACGACCAGCCCCAGCCGAGGAAGGTGAGAATCTGGGCCAGTGTGTCGCCCGGCCAGTGGCCATCCATATCCTCAAGGCATTGCTTGACGAACGTGGCGTAGTCCTTCGCCTCGTCGGAGTCATCGGCGTCCTGCAACGACCAGTCCACGCGGCGGACCAGCATCTCGATGCTGAACAATGCACTGCCGACAAGCGGATCTTGCAACATGTCGTTAATCGTGCGATCCCGCTGGATGCCGACCCACGCGCGATCGTGCTCCTCCGGCCGATACAGCATCCCACCGGATCGCGAGACGCCACTGACACCAATCGGCTTGGCGTTGATTGCCCGGTCGCTCATTATCTCCACCTGCTTTGCTGCGGTATCCCGACGGCGGCGACCGTGGGCCTATTGCTCGTGAGGTCGTGCCACGACCAGTACGCGGCGTCCGTAAGGTCAAACGGCTTGCTGGCGGGGAATCGGCGCAGCGCTCGTTCCAGGGCCTCGTGCGTGCCCACAACGTGGACGATACTCCCGCGCTCATACGCGGCGAGCATGCGCGATGCACGTTCCACCTTGGAGCCATGGCCGGATCCTGCCTTGGCACTCTTGAAGGTCGGCGCCTGCTGGCGCTTCACATTGCCCGCCGCGATCAGGTCATCCAGCACCTTGGCATAGGCCGGGCGCCATGCATCGCCACCGTTATCCGTCTCCACGCCCACCGTGATCGCCCCAATCTCCACCGCCTTGAGGATGGCGCGCTTGAGTGAGTCCTCCGGCGTGGTGCGAGCTTCCCAGGAAAACAGGCGATACACCGTGCCGTTGGCGTCGACGCCGTCCGCCTGAATGCCATGGCTGTCACTGTTATCCGTGTTGGTGACCGCGGGATCGACCCATACGGTCGTACGTACCAGGTCGGGCAATTCGTTGCGCGTGATGTGCCGAAAGTCGAGATGGTCGAACATGCCCCCCGCCGGTGGCTCGACGATGTGCTGCTTTTCGGCGAGGAACGCGGTCAGTCCCATCCGGTCCATATCTGCCTGGCACACCTCAGGCCCCATGCCTTCTGGCCAGGCGTAGTCCCCGCCGGTGATAACGAATTTGCCGTCCACCTGCTCGTAGGTCATGTTCCGGATCGCCGGATGTGGGCCTGACACAATCCGGTCGGCCATGAAGTCAGCGCGACCGTCCGCGAGTTGGGAGAAGATGCCATCCGGGAGGATCAGGTTCTGGACGGCGAGAATGGCGGGATTCGATGCGCCAGCCGGTATCAGCTTCCGCGTGAGCGTCTTGATCTTCTTCGCCGTGGTCGCGGGGGAATCGAGTTCGCCGTCGAGGTCGTCGAAGATGATGAGGTCCGGGCGTTCGTCGTCCAGCTTGACGCCACGCGCCGCGGTATCGAGCCCAATGGCATCCACCACGAAGCCGCTTGCCGTCCAGATGCGATTCCGCCGCCAGCCACGCGGGTTGCCGAACTTGCCAACCTTGCGGCTGCTGGCGCTGGGGTAGGCGGCGGCAAACGCGGTGGACTCCAGCAGCCCCGCGACGTTGGATACGTGGTCATCTGCCTGCTCCTGCGTCTCGCAGATGTAGAGCGCGTACTTGCGTGTCTCGCGACCCGCGACGGCGGCACAGGCCAGCTCGACACTGGTTGACTTGCCCGCGCCCCGCGGCCAGATCGCCACGAACGGGCGCGGCGTGGTGTCCGCCTTGATGGCCCACACCCACTCCCAAAACTCTTCATGGTACGGCGCGAATCGTTGACTGACGTAGGTGGGGAACGCGTGATCGAGCCAGGTGTGATAGTCGGCCTCGATGCGCGCCCGGATCGCCGCCGTGTCCCCGTGCGGCACGAACAGGCTAGGCGCGAGTTCCTCCTGCATCTGGCGAACCAATGAGTCCGCCAAGCTCGGTCGCGATCGCGGTGAGGGTGAGGGGATCGTCAACATGGAGCTTCACCGCCGATAACACCCGGCTGATCAGCACCATCGCCTGTTCGCTGGTGATCATGTCCTGCATCGCCACGCGCCGCTTCTGCTCGGACTCCACCAGCCGCCGCCGGCGTTCGACCAGGCCCATCGTTTCGTCGCGGGCCGCGTAGGCGCCAACCCCCTGCCGGATCAATGCGCCAATCTCGGCCATCGCCTGCTGCATCCGGGCGGTGTCCTTGTCCCGGCTGGCGTCGCTGAACGCGTCCCAGACCATCTTCAGTTCGCGGAACAGCCGCCCCGACTCGCCGTGATCCAGACCGCGCCGCGCATCCTCGATGAATGTATCCGTCAGCGCGATCTCTTCGGTCAGGTTGAGGAGGTCGGGATCGGTTCGCGACGCCTCGTAGCGGGCCGCCAGGCGCGTCGGAAGGTCGCGGCTGTGCCTGCCATCCTTTGTCTGCGGCAGGGCGAATCCTCGCGGCGTTGAACCGCCGTGTACCCAGCAGACGTTCCGCCCCTTCATGGCGTGACGACCGCAGCGCTGGGGCTCTCCCTCGCGTTTGCTGGCCTTGCTCGTGGCGGTACATTGCGCCATGCATGCTAGCCCTCCGTCCCTGATTGGAGCGCCGGGGTCGGGATCGAACCGCCCTCTTCCACGTGGAACGTAGATGTGTCGCCATCAACACTTCCGGCGCGTGGTTCACCGCGATACATTGCTGCACCGCGTCGGGATATTTCAGAGAACGGCAGAATGGGCACAGTCAGACGTTCGCGGCAGGTTGGGTCAATGAAGTACAGGTAGCGTAGTTGGAAGCCGGGAATAGGCCTCGCTCCCGCCTCGATGTATGGCTTCATGGACGCCGCCCCGGTCTCGGTGATATGCGCACCCTTAGTCGCGGTGACGCGACTAAGGGTGCGGGCCTTAGCTTGCTCTCTCTTGGATCGGCCATCAGTGAGGGACATGCGCGAGAATCGCGCATGTCCCTCACCCTGAATTGGCATCTCCCATATCTGATCATTGCGCTTGATGCTGGTCAACACGAACCCTGCCGCCCGGTAGATCGTGCCGTCACCGCATTGCGCACCGTCCGCGAACGTCACCACCCACTTGATATGCGGGGCGTGCTTGCGCAGCAGTTTCATGGCGATGGCAATGGCGCGGGATTCGCTATTGCGTGGTAGCGCGTCGGTGAACGCCATGCGGTTGAGTTCGATGAACTCATTCCACCCAGTGCCTTCGACGAGCCCCTGAATCTTGCGCTTGTCCAACGATGGGCCGAACTGCAACGCGCCCTCAAGTTTCCCGTTCAGGAACGCGCCGATATGGATCTGAGAGTTGTTGACCACCTTCCCGGAGTAATGGACACGCTTCACCAGTGCGTTCGCCTCCTGCGCGGTGATGGGCCGCAACACCATATCCTTCGCGCCGCTCATCGGGCACCCACCGTCAGGAAGGTCTCGCAGATACGGGCCAATGCGTTGCCGTTGCTGTTCTCGTTGCCGGTATCGACGAACGCGCCCATCCGCTTCGCCGTGTCCAGGGCGTTCTGCACCTGTTCGGCCTGGTCGTCGGACACGGTGAACGTCATCTGCTGAAACGGTGACTTCTCGCCTTCCGGCAGGGCCCCGAACGCATCGCCCCATTCATCGGCACCGGGCAGGTCGGCTAGCACGCGGTCCAACTCATCCGGGAACCAGAACTGCTCGATGTCCAGCCCCTCGTCCTGCAACGCGGTTAGCACCTCGGCCGACCATTCCAGTCCGACCTCGGACGCTCGGTTATCGGCGATCGCCAACTCCCGCGCCCTCGGATCGTCGTACGCCAGATCGGTGCGCTTGATGGCGTAGAGCGTGCGGCCATCGGACTCGATCACCTGGACCGGGATGCCCAACTCACGGGCCGATTCCAAAGTTTTATTGCCAGCCAGTGCCACGTCATCGGATGAGATCAGGATGGACCGGCCCGCCCCGTACTGGGAGAGGGACCGCTCGACCATGCCCCTACCGCGAACGGTGCCAACATTGGCGTTGTTCGGATCGAGCATTATGTCGGTACCATGAGGGTTCTGCTCTACCATGTGGGTCTGTTGTCCTTCGCCTCACCCGCCATCCGCCGCTCCCGCTCCACGAATGCGGACAGTTTATGTCCGCTGTCCGCCTTATGTCCTCATTATTGCATACCTAGCAAGACTGCTGGCGATTCGATCTCAGTCGTACGCCCCTCCGTTGGAGCAGACTGTGAACACCACTAGGGGCAACGCCGAAGGCTCTTGCAATTTCTCGGACTGTTTGTCCATCGCCGTACATAGCTATGACACGCTCAACGTAGTCAGAGGGTCGAGACTGTCGCCCCATTTTTACGTCCCGGTCTCGCATATTGTCGGCTTGAGTTCCAAGACTGAGGTGGGAGGGATTGCAGCATGGAGGGTTGTCGCACGAATGCATAACCACCATGTCTAGCGGGATGTCAACGCCATTCGCGGCCACAAACACAAGACGATGGGCGTATTCAACAAAATGCTTGCCAGTATCCGAATCGGTAACACCGATCCGCCCATACCCTCTTGGGGTCCGTGACCCTTCCCACTCCCAGCAATCATCATCGCCTGTTATGGGGATTCGCGACCAGAGTCGCTTGAGAACGGACGTGGTAACGACTTTCCTGCTAAGCTTGGCGTGCATCGAAGTTTACCCTTCGGTGTCATGGCGGAGGGTGCTCGAACACCGCTCCGCCGCTCTGTATGTACACCCCAATTATAGCCGAAAATGCCTGTAATAGCGGGCTTTTCAACGAACGTTCACGCCGGCGTGGGCGGCGTCGGCTCCGGGGCGATCATGGCTCGTCACCAGGTTGTTCGTGTCCCAAAACCTTCATCAGGGTGTGAAGCCGCTTCACGTACTTCTCGTGGCTCGGGTTATAGATCGGCTGCTTGACGGTCTCCTCAAGGATGCGCGCCGCGATATATTCCCGCAGTTCTCGTTGCTCAACTTCGCCCAAGAACGGCGTCAGCGTTTCAATCAGCCGGTACGCGCCGAATGGCGATATGTCGTGATTGTGAATCTCCTTGATGACCTGGTTGGCGAGCGGTTGCCCGTAGTCTGTATCACTCATCCCTCATCCTCCCCCGCCAACACCGCCACCTGCTCGGCGATGCCCAG
>CAYTRP010000271.1:0-5530 GCA_964440195.1 uncultured Candidatus Sumerlaeota bacterium | reverse complement strand
GCAATCCTGCCTCCCGCGCCTGGTGGAACCGCTCGGAGAGAAACAGCGCAAACCGCTCGTGCATCGCTTCCATGGCCGCCGCCCGATCCGCGGGCCCCGCAATGTCCGGCCCCCATTCCAGAAAATCCTCCAGCGCGCCCCCCGCACCCAATCGCAGGTCTGAGACGAATACCATCATGAAAGGAGTCCTCCGCGAAGTGACCCCTGAACGGGATCCGGTGCGGAGGACTCTTGGCCTCGGGGGCGACACTTGTCTGCCGTGTCGCCTCTGTTTTACCTCTGACTTTTCTCTGCCAGCGATGTTCGCGGGCACCGGGGCCCGCGTTCACCGTCAGCGGCGCGTCGAGGACCTTCTCATCATCGGCATCTGGACCGCGGGTTGCGTCATCACGTTGAGAATCCGCTGGGCGTCCGTGATGCGGCTGTTGAGATCCCCGCCGCTGGCCATGTCTCCAAGGCTCGGGTCGATCTCCAGCGCCGTCTGATAGGCGTTGATCGCGCGCTGCGCGAATCGGGTGGCCTCGCTTCGGAAGCTCAGGCCCGTCGTCCGCTGGTTGATGTCGGCCGACCTCATCAGGTCCGCGTTGCGGCGGGCTTCCGCCAGGTACTGGTCGCCCAGGGAGGCGATCTGCCGCGCCTGCTCGCGAGCCTGCCGCGCCTGGCGCTCCGCTTCAATCTGCGAGCGCGCCATGATGTCCGAGGCCACCTGCATCATGTCGGGGAACCGCCGGTTGTCCGGGTTCGCCGCGAATTGCTGCGCCGTCCGGCTCGCCAACAGGAACTGTCCCGTGTCGAACGCTTCCTGTGCGTCGGACAGGTCGCGCTCGGCGCGGCGGCGGACAAATTCCAGCGCGCCGACATTGGCCGGCGACTCCGCCAGGATCGCATTCGCCTCGCGCAGCGCGAAGTCCATCAGTCCCTGCGCCTCCAGGTCCGGCAACAGCGCCGCGCGCGCATCGAAGTCGTCGGCCGCCAGCGACTGAAGCTTCTGCTCAAACCGAAGCTGGAACAGCGGGCGCGCATCGGTGTTTGGCATCACGGCCACCAACTGCTCGAAGGTCGCGATCGCCTCGTCGATCTGCCCGGCAAGGGCCTGGTCCTGCGCGCGGCGCTGCATCGCCGACTCCAGCCGCACATTGTAGCCCAAGGCATTGAAGTTCGACCACTCCGTCATGCGAAGCATGTACTCGATCGACTCGTCGCGCCGGTTCAACGACCACAGGATGTCCGCCGCCTGGCGGTTCATCTCGATGTTCGCCGGGTTGTCCCGCAGGCGGTTCTGCACGGCGCGCAGCACCTCCAGCCGGGCCGCCGGATCGCTGGAATCCTTCAGCACCTCCAGAAGGCCGTCGTAGGCGGCACGGTTGTTCGGATCCAGGCGCAGCACCTCGCGGAAATGCCGCTCCGCTCCCGCGTTGTCCAGGCGATCGCGGCGGAACAACGCCCACGACAGGTAAAGATCGCGCTGCGCCAGCAGGGTTTCCTCGCGCCGCTGCGGCGTGGGGTTGGAATCGAGGACCTGCTGAAGCAACCGCTCCGCCTCCGCGTGCTGGTTCGACTCGATCAATTCGCGCGCGCCCAGCAGGTTGTTGTCCAGCGAGCGCTGCTGCGTCTTCTGTGCCTCGACATGGTGCTCCGCCATGCGGTCGCGCGCCTTCTCCAGCCCCGCGCGCGCCGCCTCGTTGCTCGCGTCGTAGCTGATGGCGCGCTGGAACATGGCCAACGCGTTCTGCACGTTCCCGCTCGCCAGGAACTGGTTGCCCAGGATCGCAAAGTCCGTCGCGTCGTCATTCTCGACGATCTCCGCGATTCGGTCGCGGGGGATTTCGATGCGACCGGTCGCCGTGATCAACGCCACCCGGTCATCGGATCCCTCCACCGCCTCCACCCGGCCCTGCCGCCGCTGTCCGTTGGTAAAGACGACTTCGTCCGCAACGCCTGCCTGCGGGAGCAGGAATCCCGCGGCCAGCAGTGAAAGCAAGACTCGGGTTCTCATGGGTCTGTCTCCAGGATTCTCATTACGAGGTTGAAGCCGGGTTTCCAAAGGCCCTGCACTTTACCATGACAATCCCCGCAGGACGATTGATCCCTGAGCCTTTCTGACCAACCAACCGTCTGAACCAACGGAAGGCAATGCGATTTCGTCACCCCCGTCCCACTTCCCGCACGGCAATTCCGGTTGCCGGTCTGCGCCCCGCGGGAAAGTCAAGTCCGCGTATTCAAAACACCCAGAGAGCTTCCATCCTTGATTTCTCCTCACTTGGGCCCCGCAGTCTCACTCCCGGAGGGGGTCGCCCCTCCTCTCGGGGACGTTTGGCTCCCCTCGGCATCCCCGCTCCGGGCCCGAATTCGAACCCTCATCACCGACTGTGGCTCCCAAGGACGCCAGCAATGGCTGGCCCAATCTCTCCTCCCCGCCCTTGAGCTTTCCGCCCCGGCCCCAACGATCTGCCTTGGCCAACAATGCCACGGCATCCTCATCCGCGACGCCGATCGCGAACGGTCCCTCGCCATCGACCTTCCCGGGCGCGCCGAATTCCCCGGCTGCGACGGCCTGATGACCCGCGCGCCGGATTGCGTGATCGCCGTCCGAACCGCCGACTGCGTCCCCATCGTTGTCAGCGACGCCGCCCGCCCGTGGCTCGGCGCGGTCCATGCCGGATGGAGGGGCACCCTTGCGGGCATCCTTTCCGAACTCCTGGCCAAGGCCATCGCCGGGGGCGCACGGCCCACCGATTTGCACCTCTGGATCGGCCCCCACATTCACGCTTGCCATTACGAAGTCGGAGAGCAATTGTCGGAACAGTTTTGCGCGGCATTCGGCGAGCGGACCCTCGGCAGCCGTCCACGGCATCTCAGTCTCCTCGAAGCCAATCTCGCCCAGGCGGCGCGCGCCGGAGTGCCCCCCGGCAACATCCAATCCAGCGGCATTTGCTCCTTCGAGGAAAAGAACCATCTCCCCTCCTACCGCAGGGACGGACGTTGCCGGGGCGAGATCATCACCGCAGCCCACCTGACCATCGCGTGAAACACCGGAAATGACACAAGAACGGGGCGAAGAAACGGGGAAGATCACCGCCGTCTACGTCGACGGCAACACCGTCATGGCCGCCGTCGTTTCGTGCGGCGCGGACGGCCGCGAGATCGTCCACGCCCTGCGCCTTGCCGAAACCGAAGAGCTGATGGAGCGCATCGACCGCGTCCCCCATCCCATCTTCGTCAACACCGAACACGTCCAGTATCCCGCGCCGGAAATGCTCTCCCACGCGCTGCGCGTGCTTCTCCGGGATCCCGAGTTCCAGAACCCCATCATCGGCGTCCTCCCCCCGGATCTCGTCACCCTCTGGGCCGACGATTCCCCCAATCGCGTTCGCGAGGACAACCGCCGCGTCCACGCAGGCATCCGCGCCGTCCTCAACGGCAACCCCTACGCCTATCCCAAGCTCTTCTCCTTCGACCGCTTGGCAAGGGACGGCGGCGGAAAGAGCAGCCTCCGCTTCTGGTCCTGCCGATTCGACGACATGCTCGGGCTTGCAGACCAACTCCTGCGCCTCGACCTCCCCTTCCTCGGGGTCGTCACCGCCCAGCGCGCCTTCGCGGAAATCATTGCCGATGTCGCCCGAGGCCAGAGCGATGGGCCGACCATCCTGGTGGACATCGGCAAGCTGCGCACAACCTATGCCGGCTCCGTCCGGGGAGACCGGCCCTTCATCCACGTGATCCCCATCGGCATGGCACGCGACGACAGGCGCTACTTTTCCTCCTTCATTCCCACCCTCCACCACCTGCGCGCCCTCTCCGAGAAGCACAACGGGCTCTTCATCCCCCCGGACTACACCCCCTCCAGCTCGCTCGAAGCCTATGCCGCCACTCCACAAGTCGAGGTCACGCGCTTCGCCACCCTCGTGTCCGAGTACATGAGCCGCGTGGTCACGGAAGTCCGCAAGGCGGAGACAAATTCGCCCGACCTCGCGGTCTGCCTGTCGGGGCTGGCGGGTTCCATCCCGCACATTGCGGAATATCTCGAGAGGCGCGCCGGAACGATCATCATCCCCCTGGACAAGCGCCCGGCCCTCCCCTGGCAGGCAAGCGGCACCACCACGCCCTCGCAGGTACGCAGCAGCCTCCCCGCCATCGGCGGCGCGCTGGCCTACCTGAGACGGCACAAGAGCCACCATGGATTTGTCCTGCGCGACCGGCGACCCGAGCGGATCACCCTGGGCGACGGCAACCTCCTCGACCTCAAGCCCGAGAAGGTCTACATGCTTGAATGGAATCGCGCCAAGATCGTTCGCGATGCCGCCAAGGCCTGAGGCCCGCGGCTACTGCTCCTCGTCGTTCGCCAGCGGGGGCGGAACCAGCGACACGATCTTGAACAGCTTGTTCGAGTACACGACGGGAAGATCTCCGCTCTCGTGCCCGGTTTCCAGCACCGCGTAGCGAATCCGCTCCGCGGCCCCCAGAGAGGCCAGATCCCTCTCGTCCAACCGCTCAAAGAGCTGCGCCGGGATCTTCTCCGTGTGCACATGCTCTTCGAGGCGAATCCCCAGGGCCGCGGCGCGCCGCCGGAATTCCGCATGGATGTTGTTGTTCAGCACGATCGGGTTCCCGTCGCGCAACTCCAGGAACGAACCCCGCTCCGAATGCGTCCGCCATCCAAACCGCAGCGGCGGGGTCAGGAAAACTTCCTCCAGGGGCGTGCTCTTCAACGCCCACTCCTGCACGTCGAGCCACGCCCGGGCTTCCTCGCCCTCAAATGCCTCGTTGGCGCGCGATCCGCTGCTCCGGTACTCCTCGAAGATCGCCAGCGACATCCCCGGCAATCCGATCAACAGGAACAGCAGCACCGCCCGCACCGATCCGGGCATGTCCCTCCACCACGCCGGCAGCACATTCCCGACCGGCACCAGCCAGCGCGCGCGCCGTTCCGATCGCATCCACCACCACAGCGCGACCGACACCAGAAGGACGATCAACGCGCCACGGAAGTAGTGACGATTACCCTCCCATGATTCCGTGCCCGCGAAATAGAACGCGATGAACAGCGGCAGCCCCAGCCACGAAGCCGGCAACCGGCCCGCCATCCACGCACCACCCAGCGCCAGCGGGACCAGCAGGAACAGGAATCCAATGAAGTCCGCCACTCGCAGCAACATCAGCCGCGCGAGCGAGACGCTGTCCAATACTTCCGTCGCGACAATCCCCACCGCCAGCACGCCGAGCAGTCCCGCCATTCCCAACAAGAGCAGCCGCGCCGCCGGCACCGCCCGCCACGCCAACGCCACCAGCACGCCGAAGATGATCCCCTGGGTCATGAATGTCTTGAACGCATTGTTGGCCGTGCTGCCGACGAAGTGCGACCCGATGAAGATATGGGGGCCCACGCGGTTGCGGGTCAGCACCCGCAGCTCCTCCATCGTCAGCGCCAACTGCTTCGCGTCCTCCGCCAGCACATGCGAGTGCGCCCACATCAGCGCGCCGCCCGCGATGGCAACGGCCAAGGCTCCATTCAACACCGCCATGACCTGGC
>CAYTRP010000270.1:417-5567 GCA_964440195.1 uncultured Candidatus Sumerlaeota bacterium | reverse complement strand
CCCACACCCGGCACGAGGACAATCGGCGTAACGAGAGACACCGTCGAGAACACGAGCAGGAAGATGACGGCGGAGGCCATGGGCATGAACAGGTGCCTGGCCAGGCGCTCCTCCATGGCCGTGCGCGCGAGAAACTGCCGCCGCCCCAGCACCCACAGGACGCTGCCGCCCGCGACCATGGCATGGGCGAGGACCAGCCACCCTTCCACCACGACCAGCTCGCGGAGGGAGGAATAGATCAGCCTTGGGACCGGATCACCGATGTCCTCGCGCGGGTTGAGGCGCCGCAAGACGTCCCACCCAAGCACACCGACCGAGGGACCAACGACGCAGGCCACCAAGACGGGGTGGATTCTCTTGAGCAGGGGAACGGGGCGGATGAGGACGTATTGGAGAAAGATCGCGGGGAGCAGGACGTACGGCATCATCACCAGCGTCGTCGTCCAACGCGGATAGCCAAACGCCCGCCCCAGTCCCGCGCCGCTCGACCACAGCACAAGCATCATGCTCGACAGCGCGAGGAAGAACGCCGACGGCGAGCGCTCGCGCTCCCGCCACGCATAGATGAACAGGATCACGTTGAGCAGGATCAGCGCCGAGGCGGGGATCGTCTGAAGCACACCGTTTCTCCTCAAGCCCGAATCCCGGCGGGCGACGCGTGCATCCTCACACCGGCCCCCGCCCACGCGCAACCCCAACGGTTTGTGGCCCATGCCAACAATCACACCCCAAACCCATGAAAGTACGAACTGGACTTGGAACACGCCCCCGTGCCACCCTCAACCGCAGAATCGAGCGGGATCAAGAAGCCATGTCCTGTTGCCACAAGAGCCATCACCCGATTTCGCATCCCCACGCGTGGAGGAGACACGCCGCCCTTGCGGGCACGGCGCTCACCCTGCTCCTCGTGGCGCTCCTGCTCCCCGACGGCACCCCCCGCATGGCCCTCCTGCTGGCCGGCACGGCCGCCGGATTCTGGTTCCCGCTGCGCGAAGCGGCGGGCGACTTGTGGCGCGGCCATGTGGACGTCGACTTCCTCATGCTGCTTGTGGCCATCGGCGCGTGGCTGCTCGGCCATCCCGAGGAGGGCGTCTTCCTCCTCGTCCTTTTCGGGGCCAGCCGCGCCATGGAAGCCTGGGGGGATGACAGGACCCAGGACGCCGTCGCGTCCCTCATGCTTGAACTCCCCGAGGTTGCCGTGCGCGTCGAGGCCGACGGCTCGGAGACCACGGTCAAACTCGAGGACCTGCGCCCCCGCATGCGCATCGCCCTGCGCCCCGGCGAACGGGTCCCCGTCGATGTGCGCCTGATCGAGGGCACCACCTCCATCGATGCCTCCTCCATGACCGGTGAATCCCATCTCATCGAGGCAGGCCCCGGCACCGAAGTCCCGTCCGGCGCCGTCAACCTCACCGGTTCCCTCATTGCCGAGGTCCTGCGCCCTGCGGGAGAGAGCGCCTACCAAAAGATCATCACCCTCGTTCGCTCCGCGCCCGCGGGCCGTTCTCCCGCCCAGATTCTTGGAGAGCGCGTCGGGCGCATTTACACCGCGATCATCCTCTCGGCGACGGTCGTGGCCTTCATCGTGTGGTGGAGCCTCGCGCGCATGGAGTTCCACGACGCCGCGTACCGCGCGCTGGTGCTGCTGGTGGCCGGTTCTCCCTGCGCGCTGGTCCTTTCCATTCCGAGCGCCGTGCTTGCGGGCATTGCGGCGGGCGCGCGGCGCGGCATCCTCTTTCATGGCGGGCGCGGCCTGCTGGCCGTCGCGCGCATTCGCGGTGTTGCCTTTGACAAGACGGGCACCCTCACCACCGGCGAACCCTCCGTCATTGGCACCACCGCCGAGGCAAGTGTCGAGCACCTCGCCATCGCCCGCGACCTGGCCAACCAATCCAACCACCCGGCTTCGCGCGCGGTGGCCGCGTGGCTGGCGCCGCGCCGCGACCTCCCACCGGTCAACGGCGACGACGTCCACGAGATCGCCGGCAACGGCATCCAGGGGCGGTTCAACGGCAGCCTCGCCAACCTGGGGCGTTCGGCGTCTTCCATCAGCCCCGCATCCCCCGATCCCACGACGTGGCTCGGCATTGACGGCGAGGCCGTCGTCGGCTTCCGCCTGCGCGAGACCATTCGCCCGGGCGCCGCGCACACCATGCAGGCGCTCGCGCGGCGGGGCCTCAAGCTCATGGTTGTCAGCGGCGACAAGCCCTTCGTCGTTGAGCGCCTCGCCCGCAGCCTTGGCATCGAGCGCGCCGTGGGCGGCCTCCTCCCCGGGCAAAAGCACGAACTCCTGCGCGCCGAATCCGCCAAGGCCCCCATCATGATGGTCGGCGACGGCGTCAACGACGCGCCGGCGCTGGCCGCCGCCGATGTCGGCGCCGCGATGGGCATTCGCGGCAGTGCCGCGACCATCGCCCAAGCCGGCCTCGTGCTCGCGCGCGACGACATCCGCGCGCTGGTGGACGCCGTGGACATCGGGCGCCTCACGCGCGTCATCGTCATGCAGAACATCGTGATCAGCACCGGCGCCGCGGCGATCCTCGTCGCCCTCGCGCTGACCGGCATTCTTCCGCTCTCCCTCGGCGTCCTCGGCCACGAGGGGGGAACGGTGCTCGTCGTGCTCAACAGCCTGCGCCTGCTCGGCATGGGGAGCGCCGCCATGCCGCAATCGCGGGGATTGTTGAAGATGGCTCCGAACCAGACAGGGTGACCGGGCACGACGCAACGTCGCGCCGGCGCCGCTACATGCGGCCCAGCTTCTCGACCCGCGTGATGACGTCCTTGTATCCCGCGTCGATCTTCATGAGCTGCTTGAAGAGCTTGGACGCGCGCTCGAACATGCGGGCTTCCTCCAGCACCTCCGCCGTCTTGTAGATCCACACCATCATTTCCTCGAGTTCCTCGTCGTTGTCGTCGAGGCTCAGCCGCAGGTCGCCGAGCGTCTCGCCCGCGAGGTCGAACATGCGCTTCTTCGCGAAGCAGTAGGCCAGCTTCGTCGCCGGCACGCGCGTGTTCCCCGCCTGGCGCGCGGCGCGCTGGTAATAGGTGATGGCCTGATTGAAGTCATCCTGTTCGAGGCAGATGTCGCCGAGTTCCTCCAGTGCCTTGCGGTCCCCCTTGCCGGATTCCAACTCGCGCTTGAGGAAGGTGAAGCGCTGGCGCCCCATCGACTCGTTCACTTCCTCGCGCAGGGCGCGGATTTCCTTGTCGGCCTTCGAGATCGCCTCCAACTGCTTCAGGAAGTCCGCCGCGTCCTCCGCCTTGCCCGAGGAGATGGCCATGGGGATGATGCGGCGAATCAGGTCGCGATTGCGGTCGAGGCGCTCGTCGGTCGTGGCCTCGGTCTCGAGCAGCGACTGCACGAAACGGCGCGCGCTCGCATAGTCGTTCAGCGCCATGTACGCGTTCGCCAGCGAGAGGTCCAGTTGCTCGTCCTCCTCGCCGCCGTTGGAGAGGTAGAGCGAGAAGGCGTGGATCATCTCGGTGAACTGGCCCTGGTCGCGGTGCAGTTCGCCCAGCATGCGCAGCGTCCGCAGGTGGTGGGGGCTGCGGCGAAGGATCTTCTGCGCCCCCTCCTTCATCACCTTCTCCGGCGTGATGGAGCGCGCCGCCATGCGCTGCACCGTCTCGATGGCGTCGTCGTAGCGGCTCTCCGCCGCCTGCAGGTCCGCCAGCAGGTTCAGGATCGGGAAGCCGACATCCTCCGCCTCGCGCACCGCCTCCTCGATGGTCAGGGCCACGCGATGGCGCAGGGCGGGGTCGCGCCCCATCAGGTTGTCCGCATGGGCAACGGCGCGCTCGCTGTGTCCGCTGCGGCACAGGCGTCTGAGCGTGTCGAGCCACAGGTCCGTGTTGGTGGGTTCCGCGACGCAGCGTTCCAGCAACTCGGCCAGCTCCGCGCTGAACTCCGCGCGCTCGATGCGGCGGCGTACCTGGCCGATGGACTCGCGCTGCTTCTCCGTCAGCGTCGTGCGCTTCATCGCCTCGTCGCTCACGCGCCGCGCATCCGCCAGGCGGTCCACGTCGCAATAACCGCGCGCCAGCAATTCGAGCACTCCGCCGCTCTCGATACCGCGGCCGAGCATCATCTCCAGGTGCGTCACCGCCTCGGCGACGCGGCCGTTCTCCATCATGACCTGGGCATACCGCACCCCGAGGGGCTCGTTGTTCGGGTCCAGGCGCACGAGTTCCGCCAGATGCGCCTCGACGCGTCCGGTCTGCTCGGCTTCCTCCAGCAATTCCACCAGCTTCCACCGCCGGGGGTCCTGCTTGCCATCGATCTGCAGGGACTTTTCCAGCCAGCGGATCTCCTGGTCGCGACGGGCCATGCGCTCCGCCTGGTCCGCCAAAAGGTTCACCGCGTCGAGCTGCGACTCATCCTTGGAAAGCACGCGGCGCAAGAGCGCCTCGCTGCGGCGCATGGGGATGCCCTCGACCTCGCCCAGCCGCTTGGCCGCCTCCACGGCGGAGGGCAACCGCCCCGCCTCCGCCAGCAGCAGGCCGTAGCGCTCGAGGCTCGCCGCGTCGCCCTCCACGCCGTGCTTTTCCATCAGGTCGAGCGCCTGGGAGTGGTGCCCCTGCTCGAGCAACTCCTCGAGCAGCGTGTCGGAAAGCTGGCGGTCGTCGGGAAACTGCGCGTGCAACTCGCGCAGGTAGCCGAGGAACTCCATCGGCTGCTTCTCCTCGTTGGCCAGTTGGCACAGGACTTCCAGGAGGTCGTGCCCGCGATCCCCCGCGGCATGCATCTCGCGCAGGTGCGCGGTGACTTCGCCGCGCGAGCCCTTGCGGTACAACTCGATGGTGACCGAGCGCAGCAGGCTCTTTTGCCCGGGTGCCCACAGCAGCGCCATCTGGCTGATGGTGAGGGCGGCGCCGCCCATGTTCTGCTTGTCCAGGCGCTTGAGCAGGCCGGACCAGAAAAAGCGATTGAACAACTCAAAGGCGAGGATCGCCGCCGTCGCGATGATGCCGCAGGCCACGGCGACGCCCAACGTGTTGGGCAGGTTCTCGGTGAAGGTCAGCTCCTGGTGGGTTTCGGCCATGTAGGCGCCGCCAATAGTCAGGCCGACGCCAAAGGCGCCCAGGCTCATGGCCACCCATGGGCGGCGGGGGGCGCGCCGGTCGAGGCTCAGCGCATAACCCGCCACCAA
>CAYTRP010000270.1:0-407 GCA_964440195.1 uncultured Candidatus Sumerlaeota bacterium | reverse complement strand
AAGGCCAGCAACTGGACCAGCAACGGAATGCCAAACCCCGCGCCGAGCTGCCCGAGGTCATGGAACCACAGGGGGAAATCGTTGCCGTCGAGCCCCGTGCTCTTCGCGAAATCATCGTTTCCAAAATAGGTCCATAGGGCAAGGAGGACGCCGATCCCCATGACCAGGGACGCCCACATGAGGACCTGGCTGCTGACGCGTTTGATCAATGCAACGACTCCCCTTGGAAGATGACCCTGCCGGACCCATCGGGCGGCAAGCTGCCAGCCAGCCCCCTTCCCCTCTCTTCTCAGCATCAGTCATGGCCCCGCCCCGCCCCCAGTGTCAGCAGGATTTCGACCGTTTCCCTTGCGCTTTTCCACCCACATCCCCAATCAAGGCCCGCGCCTTCCCATTATCCCCCCTTG
>CAYTRP010000269.1:0-5572 GCA_964440195.1 uncultured Candidatus Sumerlaeota bacterium | reverse complement strand
TTCCTCCTTCGCCAAGGCTACGGAGGACAGGTCGTTCTTCGTTTTGGTGGGGTTGGCTGTTCGTGAATCACGAGGCGCGAATCCCGCATGGCCCGGCAGGGGGGATTTCGAAACGCAAGACCAAGCTTTCGTCATGAATAGACCTCGGAGCAAACCACTGAACGGCATTGGCGAGACGCCCAAGTTTCCTTGGCTGACTCTTTGGAGTGCGTGCAGCCACGGGCTCCGTAGCCTCGGCGAAGGAGGCTTGCTGCCGCTGTTTGCGTTCGTGGCCGTGGCCTTCGCCGAGGCTACGGCCGACAAGCCCACCCGCCACGGCACTTGGGCTGCGTGAATCCGGCCCAAAAGCCCTTGACGCGTCCGGGTCTGGCTTCTCTCCTGTCGCCCCTGTTGCGGATAGACCAGCCATCCGCGGAATATGACAGATCTTGTGGGGCGTTAGCTCAGCTGGTAGAGCGTCGCGCTGGCAGTGCGAAGGTCATCGGTTCGACCCCGATACGCTCCACCATCATTCTTTCAGGACGCTCCCAAAGTCGGGATCTCTTCGTTGCTGCCCGGATCTCACGCCCTTGAAAACGTCCCGAGGGCTGGGAGCATGGCCTGATCATTCTTCCGTTTGTTCTTCCGCGTGCTTGCGCTCGGCCCGTTCGACCTTGAGGCGGTAGAAGGTGCATGTGGTGGCGGCCAAGAGGAGGACGAGGACGATCCTTTCCGAGGAGGGCGCGGCGGGGTTGTCGAGGCGCGTCCCGACGGCGGCGAGGATGGCGAACGTCATGAGGAAGGGTTCGAGGAAAGTCAGGGTCGCGGCGTGGTCTCCGCCCAGGGCGCGGCGATAGCGGAGGTAGAGGGCTTCTTCGCCCTTGCCGAAGAGGGGAAGTCCGCCGAAGGCGCGGCGGAGCATTCCCTTGGCAAACTCGTAGAGCGGGAGCATCAGGACGAGTGCGGCCGTCAGGATGTTGTTGTAGTAGGGCCGGTCTCCGGAATACCGGAGGTCGTTGGAAACGAGGAGGAGGATGGCGCCGGCGAGGGCGGCGCCCATGGCATAGCTCCCGCCGTTCCCCAGCAGGACTTTTCCCCGGCGGGTGCCCTCGGCTTGCCATCCGGTGGCGGCACCGAGGAGGGCGGCGGCGAGGAGGGCGACGTCGAAGCGCCAGGCGGTGTTGACGGTGCAGAAGAGGAGGGCGAGGGCGACCCAGAGGCCTTGGCGTGCGGCGATGCCGCCGGAACCATCCAGGTAATTGAGGGCGACCATCCCCAGCCAGATCCAGAGGCCCGAGAAGAAGACTCCGGCGGGGAGCGAGATATCGACGGGGCCAAGGCGGGGTAGGGCCACTTGGCGGATGGAGAGGTCCGGCAAACGCCGCCAGAGCGAGGAGGAGGACGGCTGTTGGGCGCGCGATCCGCCCGGCATCGTCAAGACAACCGATCCCCCAGGCGGCGAGGATGATCCCGAGGAAGCCGGCAAGGCGAAGGGTTGGGATGCCGTCGGGGTTCAGGCCCGAGACTTGGTGAAGGAAGCCACCCGCCAGTTGGGCTGCCACGGTGGCGAGCACGAGGGCGGCCACGAAGGCCACCCCGCCTGCCCGGGATTCGGGGAGTGGGGCGTCATGGCCCGCGCCGCCCCTGGGGAGAATGTTGGAAATGAACCGGGCGAGGCTCCACGAGAGGCCGGCGAGTCCTGCGAGGATTGCCATTTGGATGATCAATGGTGTCATGGTTCTCCGTTTGGCCAGAGGGGCGCCGGTTCCCGCCTGTTAGCAGTTGCACCCGGCCAATGCGTGGGCTTGCCTTCCATGCCGTGCGTGATGAAAGCTGGTGAAACGAGAAGGCCTTTGGCTACTCCCTTGGCAACTTGGGACGGCCCCAATCCCAGGGCGACGCGGAAATTCCAGGCGAGAAAACCGATGGCGGAAATCATCGTCAAGCTCGGCGACCAGGTCTTGCAGACCTACTCCATCCGGAAAGACACGATCTCGATCGGGCGGGCCCGGGACAATGAGATCGTTGTGGAGAATCTCTCGGTTTCCCGCAACCATGCGCGCATCCGCCGCGAGGACGGCAAGTATGTGGTCGTCGACCTGAACTCCGCCAACGGAAGCTTCGTGAACGGGGTGAAGATTACGCAGGTCGAGTTGAAGGACAACGATATCATCTCCATCGGCAAGCACAAGCTGCACTTTGTGGCCGGGGCGGATGAGGAAGTGGCGTTCGGGGGGGAAACCGAGGCCGTGGAGGGGAAGCCCGCGCCGGTTCCGGTGGCCTCGCCGCCGCCCGCCGCCGCCAGGAAAGAGCCGAAGGCACCCTCCTTTGGTGGAGCGGCACCCGACGTTGGGGGTGGCTGGGGTTACCTGCTGGTGACCCGAGGCAAGCAGTACAATGTGCTGTTCCGTCTGGAAGCCGAGGAGACGAGCATCGGGCGCGCGAACGACAACCATGTGCGGTTGCATGATTGGTTTGTATCCAAGCGTCACGCGATCATCCTGCACGACGAGGAAGGGTTCCTTGTCCGGGACCTTGGGTCATGGCGGGGGATCACGCTCAACGGGGCGTCGGTTCGGGAGTCGCGCCTGCGGCATGGCGATGAACTGGTCTTTGGAACCACGGTTGTGCGGTTCCACATCGGCCCCGAGGATTACCGGGTCGAGGGGGCGGTCCTGAGCACCGACGTGGCTTCCGAGGTGCAGGTGCCCGAAGCGCCCGCCTCCTCCCCGGATTCGGTTCCCGACGAGTATGAGATGCCAAGGAAGATCCCGCCGCGGGAACCCGCGGTTGGGGAGGATGTCTCGGACACACCGGGGGTGGAGGACGACGAATTCGCTCCCATGACCGACGAGGAACTCGCGGAATTGGAGATGGAGAGCGATTCGCCCAACGCCGGTCATGACGGGATGGGGAGCGCGGCCCTTCACCATGCAGAGTGGGAGCAATCGGAGGCCGACCGGCTGCTGAAGGAAGGGGGCGGATGGCTCAAGCGCGCGGCGGAACTCGATGCGGGGGACGACGGGGCCCTGGCGATGGCGGACTCGCACCATGGCCTGGAGGATCACGGCCATGCCAGCGCGTCGGAGATGGAAGAGCAGGACGAGGAGGAGGAGCGGGCGCTGTTTGGGGGGCCGGTCTCGACGATCGAGCCGGGGGCGATCGATGCGCCCCGGTCGGATTCCGGCGTGGTCCCTATTGCGGCACCCGCGGCGCCTGCCGCAAAAAAAACCGCGGACAAGGAATTGGAAGTGCCGGAAGGCGTCGATCCCAAGGAATTCCGCAAGTGGAGTCGGGGACTGCGCAACAAGAGCCGCATCGTCCGTCGGGAAGCAGCCCGCAAACTGAAGGAACTGACCGGAATCGACCATGACTGGGAATCAGACCCCGAGCAATGACGCGACGCTGCCGATCATCGACGGCCGGATCGCCATCATCTCCGACATCCACGGAAACCACCACGCGCTTCAGGCCGTCCTGGAAGCCATCGACCGGGAGCACATCACCCGGATCGTGTGCTGCGGCGACGTGATCGGGTACGGCGCGCTCCCCAACGAGTGCGTGGAGGAAATCCGCTCGCGCAAGATCCCGGTCATCGCGGGCAACCACGACCACGCGTGCCTGATGATGACGGACATCTCGAACTTCAACGAGATCGCGAAGGCGGCGGTGCTGTGGACACGCGACCAGCTCACGGAGGAGAACGCCGATTTCCTTCGCCAGATGCCGATGACCATCAAGGACGAGACGAACAACGTCTTCTACGTGCACGCCTCGCCCAAGGATCCCGGCGACTGGAACTATGTCCTGACGATGGGGGACGCGCGGACCAACTTCAACTACTTCACCGAGTGGGTTTGCTTCATCGGGCACAGCCACCAGCCCTTCATCATCGAGAACGACCGGGGCAACCTGGACTGCGCGAGCCGCGGCGAGATCGCGATGCGGCGCGACCGCCGCTACCTGGTGAACGTGGGGAGCGTCGGCCAGCCGCGCGACCACAACCCGGACGCGTGCTTCGCGGTCCTCGACGTCGTGAACGACTTCCTCGAGATCCGCCGGCTCAAGTACGACCTCGAAGGCGCCCAGAAGGCGATCGTCGAGGCCGGGTTGCCGAAGGAATTGTCCGAGCGCCTCGCCCACGGAATGTGACCCCCCGGGGGGGCGATGCGGATGCATCCCAACACAAGCCAAGACGAACCCTGGATGCGCCACGCCATGGAATTGGCGCTTCGGGCGAGGGGGTGCACGCGTCCGAATCCGCTGGTGGGTTGTGTCATCGTGCGGGACGGCGGCGTGCTCGCGGAAGGTCATCACGCGCGCGCGGGCGAGCCACACGCCGAGGCGGCCGCGCTGGCCGCGCGCGGGAGCGATGCGCGGGGCGCGACGATGTACGTGACGCTCGAGCCGTGCAATCACCATGGGCGCACGCCACCCTGCACGGAGGCGATTCTCGGGGCCGGCATTACCCGCGTCGTGGTGGGCGCGCGTGATCCCAATCCGATGGCGGGTGGGGGCGCGGACCGGCTGCGCGCAGCGGGGGTGGATGTCGTCAGCGGCGTGCTGGGGCGGGAATGTTGGTTGCTGAATCCGGGCTTTCACATCTTTCATGCGCAACGACGGCCGCTGGTGACGCTCAAGTGGGCGATGACGGCGGACGGCTGCACGTCGGCCGTGGGGGGCGATTCGCGCTGGATTTCATCGGAGGCCTCGCGGGTGTTGGTGCATGAACTTCGCGCGTCGCACGACGCCGTGTTGGTGGGGATCGAGACGGCGGTGCGCGACCAGGCGCGCCTGTCCGTGCGAGGAGTGCCCGGGGCAAACCTCGGGCCGCCGCGCCGACGGATCGTGCTGGATTCGACGCTGTCGCTGGCGAGCGACCATGCCTTGGTGAGGGAGCCCCAGGGCCTCGCGACGATCGTTTGCGCCGAGTCGGCCTGCGCCGGGCGGGAGTCGGCGCTGCGTGCGGCCGGGGCGGATGTCTGGCGGGTCGGGGGCGGGACCGGCGGGCGGCTGGACTTGCGGGCCCTGATGGAAAAACTGGCGGAGGAGAGGTGTCATTCCCTCCTGGTGGAGGGTGGTCGCCGCGTGGCGGGCTCGTTCGTGGCGGCGGGGCTCGTCGATCGGGTGATGGGCTTCGTGGCGCCGGCACTGCTTGGTGGAGGCGGGGCCCACCTCGGCGGGCTGGCGATGAGGGATCCTCCGTATGCCATGGACGCCGCCTTGCGCCTGCACCACGCCGAGTGGGGGGTGGTGGGTTGCGACGCGCTGTTGACCGGTTGGTTGAAGGATCCTTTCTGATATTTTCTTGTCCTTTCAGGAGTTGGCCATGTCTCATCCCAAGTTGACCCAACTGCGCGAGCGCCTCGCGGAGGTGCACGACGTGAGCAAGGCGATGGCGCTCATGTCGTGGGACCAGCAGTGCTGGATGCCGCCGAAGGGCTCGACCGCGCGCGCCGAGCAGCTCGCCACGCTGGCGGCGCTGACGCACCGGTTGTTCACGACGCCGGAGATGGGGGCGTTGCTCGATGACCTGCGGGGGATGGATCTCCCGGGGGACGAGAAGTGCCTCGTGGAGGAAACGGCGTATGAT
>CAYTRP010000268.1:0-5606 GCA_964440195.1 uncultured Candidatus Sumerlaeota bacterium | reverse complement strand
CAATTCTGCCGGTCACGAGGGTTGGCGAGCCTTGCCAAGGGCGATGTCGTCCGGCTCCCCATCGCGAGCAACTCCCTCGACCTGATCCTCGCGCTGGACCTGATGGAGCATGTCCAGCGGGACGACCTGCTCATCAAGGAGTTCCACCGGGTTCTTCGCCCCGGGGGATGCCTGATGGCGACGGTCCCGGCGCATCCGTATCTTTGGAGCGACCACGACGTTGCCCTGCACCATTTCCGGCGCTACACGGCAACGTCCCTCCGGGCGCTTCTTGCCACGGGCAACCTCACGCCACGCCGCTTCAGTTACTGCATCACGTTTGTCCACCCGCCGATCGTGGCTTTCCGCCTGCTCCAGAAGGCGTGGCAGGGGTTGCTTTACCGGCCGGGGGCGCGGCGCCACCGGACGCACCTGATCCGGCTGCCCGGGTTTGCCAATCGCGCGCTGATCCAGGTGCTCAAGCTGGAGGCCCGCCTGCTGCGCCACGTGGACCTGCCCGGCGGGACATCGCTCATCGTCCTCGCGCAAAAGGGCCGGGTATAAAGGACCTCTCTAATTCAGACACGCTCCACCAGTTCGACGATACGGCTTGCGGTCCTCGTGGCGGCGCCGCGGTTGGCGTTCGCCGCCGACAACGCTTGCCGACCCAAGGCGATGCGACGGTCCGAATCGGCGATCAACCCGGCAAGGACGCGGGCCAGGTGGGCGGCCTCCACGCAGGGCGCTCCGTTGTCGGGGCCCAGCAGCCGCACGATCTCGGGCTGCTCGTGCATGTGGGGCCCGCGCAGCACCGGGAGGGAATGCGCGGCGGGCTCCAACAGGTTGTGCCCGCCCACCGGCACCCACCTCCCACCGACCAGGGCGATGTCGCCCCCGCCGTAGCGGCGCGCCAGCACGCGCATTTCGTCCATCACCACGACCTGTGCCTCGGGAACCCGGGCGGGATTTGCCCCACGCGACGTGCGATGCACCGGGAATCCGAGGCGCTGCACCAGGTCCGACACGGCGCCGAAGCGCTCGGGATGACGCGGCACCAGCACCAGGAGCGCTTGTCCATGCTGGCGGCGCATCTCGCCAAACGCGCGAAGGAGGATCTCCTCCTCGCCCTCGTGGGTGCTGCCCGCAATGATGACGGGCGAATCTCCCACGGCGCCCCATGCGGCGCGCAGCTCGCCGCGCTCGCCGGAGGACAGGGGCTCGGGGAGCGCATCGAACTTCACGTTGCCGGTGACTTCGATGCGCGCTTCGCCGCCGCGCCCCAGCAACCGCGCGTAGGCCTCGGCATCCTTTTCCGTCTGCACGAAGAAGCGCGTCACCGCGTTCAACGGTTTCCGAAACGCGAAGTTCAACCGCGCGTAGTTGCGGGCGCTCTCTTGCGACAAGTCCCCGTTGGCCAAAAAGACCGGCAACCCGCGCCGTGCACATTCCAGCAAGGCATTGGGCCATATCTCCGTCTCGAAGAACACATACACCGACGGCTTCCAGGCCTCGTGAAAGGCACGCACTATCCACGAGAAGTCCGCCGGCGCATACGTCAGGTGCTCGATGGCGGGCAGGGAGGCGCGCGCCTGTGCCTGCCCGGTCTCCGTCGTGGTGGTCCCCAGAAACTCCCACTCGTCTTTCAGTTTTCGAAACTCCCTATAGACCGCTCCCGCGCCGATCGTCTCGCCCACCGACACGGAGTGCAGCCAGCAGCGGTGTGTCGGCGCGCACGGCAAGGCGCGGTCGGGGAATCGCTTGCCCATCATCGCCGGCAACGAATCGCGGTACTTTCCCAACCGCCACCGCCGCCACGCCAACACCGGCGCCACGACAGGCAGGGCGGAGAGGTAGGCGGCGTCGTAGATGTTCATTTTGAAGGATGAAGGCGGAAGGATGAAGGATGAATGGGGTCAGGAGTCAGGAGTCGGGAATCATAAAGAATGTGTGTGATTGCCCTGCCGGGCGGCGCTCGCCCACCTCAACGAAGAACGAAGAACGCGGAACGAAGAACGGCTTTTACATCGCCCTGCGGCCCTCAAACGCCATGCGCAAGGTGCCGCCGTCGGCGTGTTCGAGGGATCCGCCCATCGGCAGGCCGCGCCCAAGCCTTGTCAGGCGCACACTCAACGAAGCCATTTCCCGCGCAAGGTACACCGCCGTGGCGTCGCCCTCCACGCTGGGGCTGGTGGCCAGGATGATCTCCTCGATGCGGGACTCGGGCCTTTCGAGCCGATCGAACAAGTGCGCGATGCGCAGGTCCTCGGGCGAGACGCCCTTCAGCGGCGACAACACGCCCCCCAGCACCTGGTACAATCCTCGATACCCCCCCGCGCGTTCAAAGGCCACGACGTCCATCGCGTCCTCGACGACGCAGAGCAGCGAGCGATCACGAAGCGGGTCGCTGTCGACAGGACACACGCCCCCATCGGTGAAGAAGCCACACTCGGGACAAACGCCGACTTCCTCGATCAGGCGGCCAATGGATTTTTCCAGCGCCTCGCAACGCTCGCCGCCCGCGTTGAGCAGCGCGAAGGCCATGCGCTCGGCGCTGCGGCGGCCGATACCGGGCAGCTTGCCCAGTTCGGCCATCACCAGTTCAAGCGCCCGGGGCAGGAGGGGCATCGAGGAGCGATGAACCTCAGAACAAGCCGGGGAAGTGCAGCCCGCCCGTGATGCCGCCCATGCGATCCTCGTGCAACTTCTTCGCCGCATCCAGCGCCTGGTTTGTGGCCGCGACGATCAGGTCCTGCAACATCTCCGGATCGTCCGGATCGATGGCCTCGGGACCGATATGCACCGAGAGGATCTCGCGCTGGCCGCTGGCGACCACGCGCACCACGCCGCCCCCGGCCGTGCCCTCCACGGTTTCACTCGACAACTCGGTGTTCACCTTCTCCACACGCGCGTGCAGGTCGCTTTGCAATTTGCGGATCGTGTTGGGATCAATCATCGGAGTCTCTCGTTCTTCGTTCTTCGTTCTTCGTTCCGCGTTCTTCGTTCACCAAGCCGTCGGGGGATGACAAGCAAACTCGGCCCCGAATCCCGACTGCCGACTCCCGTTTCCCCCATCAAGCGCGATTGCGTTCCGCAAGGGGGCGGCCGTTATATCCCGACGGCCCCACGCCCAGGTGCTTTTCCACCATCTCGCACGCCTCGCGGAAACCGGGATACATCTTCCACGCCTGCTGCAATGTCATCGGCTTGCCCAGAACGCTCACGGGTTCCACCCCGGCGGGTGCCTCGGCCACGACGCCGGCGCCGTCCCAGGCCATGGAGTCCGGGTCGTCTTCCGGCGGGGCGATGTCCTCGACCCGGGCAGCGGCCGGCTCCGGTGCGATGCCGTACGATGGGACCATGTTGCGCCGCCAGACATGGCGCGCCGCCGCGCGCACCGCCTCCACGCCCTCCGGGCGATCCAGCGCCCGCTTCATCAACCGGTCGTCAAAGGCCAGCTCGATGATCAGGCGCGAATCGGTTGCCGAGACCAGACGCGCGTGCGACAGCACCGTGCGCAACGGCGGCGACTTCTCCCCCACCGCCTCCACGAACGCGTTCCACCGGTCGCCTTCCGATGTGTGGATCATCTCGGGGGGAATCATTTCCGGTTCGACGGGGGGGGCCAATTCTTCCGCCGCTTCGCGCATGACCATCGCCGGTTCCTGTGAGCGCCGGGCTCCCGCCCGGCTTGCTTCCGCCGATGGCCCAACACCGCGCGCGATCGCGCGTTCCGGAGGCCGCCGCGCCGTGGAGCGGTTGTCCAGCGCCGCCACGCCGCTCCCCGGTGGTCCACCGCCCAATTCCGGATCGATGACGAGGCGCGGATCGATGGCCGTCAGCTTGATGAGCGCGAACTCCAGAAGAAACCTGGGCGGCGCCGCGCCGCGCATGCGCTCCTGAAGATCGAGAAACTGTTGCAGGATGTTCAACAGGTAGGGAAGCGAGAGCCGCCCAACGACGGATCGCAACCGGTCGGATGCCGGATCGGCGATGGCCGCGAGATCCGGTGCGCCGCCAGCCTTGATGACCATGACGTCGCGCAGGTACGTGAGGAACATGCGGGCAAAGCGTTGCAAGTCCCGCCCGCGGTCCACCATGTCGCCGACCAGGCGCAGGCAAGCCTCGGGATTGCGGTCGGCGATGTTGTCAAGCAATTGATCGAACAGGTCGCTCTCCACCACGCCCAGCAGCGACCGCACGCTTTCCAGCGTCAATTCCTCCGCCGAAAGCGAGATCAACTGGTCGAGCAACACCTGCGCGTCGCGCAAGCCGCCCTCACTGGCCAACGCCACCGCTTGCAGGATCGACTGCGCCTCCGCCTCCGGCAGCTTCACCCCCTCGGCGGCGAGAATGCCGGACAGGCTGCGCGTGATTTCCTCCGGCTTCAGGCGCTCGAACGCCACGCGGCGGCAGCGCGACACCACCGTCTCGGGAATCTTCTCCGGGTTCGTCGTCGCCAGGATGAAGACGACGTTCGCCGGCGGCTCTTCCAGACTCTTCAACAACGCGTTGAACGAGTGCGTGGAGAGCATGTGAACTTCGTCGATGATATAGACCTTGGTGCGCGCGCTGAACGGCGAGCGGTTGAGCCCCTCCAGTAGGCCGCGCGTGTTCTCCACCTTGGTGTAGGTCGCCGCGTCCACCTCGATGATGTCCAGATGCGTCCCCGCCGCGATTTCCTGACAATGGCTGCACTGGCCGCACGGGTCGGGCGTCGGCCCGTTCACGCAATTCAGCGCCTTGGCGAAAATCCGCGCCATGGAGGTCTTGCCGGTCCCTCGGGGGCCGCTGAACAGGTAGCCGTGCCCCACGCGGTTCTCGACGATCTCATGGCGCAGCTCCGCCACGGCGGCCTTTTGGCCGATGACGTCGGAGAAAACCTGCGGGCGGTAACGGCGGGCAAGAACCTGGTAAGTGGCCATGAGGGGCGGGAATCCGTGAGAGGGGACAGCCGAAGGTAAGGCGAACCTGCCCGGGCCGGGGCGACATGGTCAAACTGAATCCGGCGGGGGGAAGCGGATGGCCGGGTCGAGGATGGCGTGGGGGGAGTTGGGAGATTCGGGATGCAGGGCCATCAGGCACTCCTTTGCGCATCAACCGCGAATGCACGCCAATGAACGCGAACACAGTTGATAGTGTCGTTCCTTCCATCGAGACCTCCCGAATCACGCACAATGCCGCCTCCCCATTCGTGTTTCCCCTTCGCGTTCATTCGCGTTCATCAGCGGTTCTTCCTGGTATTGGCGTAGCGCTTCCACTCAAGCTTTGGCGCGCCAAAATTGACAAGCAACCCAAGCGGAAGGCCCGTCGCCTTCAGGTAGTTGAGAAGTTGCGCCTCCTCGATCCCCGTGATCGCCTTCAACGCCTTGATCTCCACGATGATCCGGTCATGGCACACGAAATCCGCCACGTACTCCTGCCTCAGCAACTCCCCCTTGTACGAAATGGCGATCCGCCTCTGTTGCACGTGCGGAATCCGCCGCTCCACCAATTCCATTCCCAGTGCTTCCTGATACACCGCTTCCAGAAACCCGCATCCCAGTTCGTTCGACACCTCCATCGCCGCCCCCACGATCTGGAACACCTCCTCCTTGAAAATCAATTCGCGTTCATTCGCGTCCATTCGC
>CAYTRP010000267.1:0-5637 GCA_964440195.1 uncultured Candidatus Sumerlaeota bacterium | reverse complement strand
GGCTGAAGAACAACGGCTGAAGGTTGGGGGGATGAGTATTGTGTTGAGAACATTGATAATAGTTTGTTTAGCGGCCCATCTTGTGGGCTGTTCGGGTGGGGGCGAGGTGCCGCCGCCCGAGGAACCCCCGGTCGTGGCCACGCCAACGCCCGCCCCGACGCCGACCCCTCGCGCGCCCGAAATCCTACAGTTGGAGGGGGGAATCGAGGTGCAGGTGACCCAATGGGGGACGGGACAGAAGCCCGGAGCGAGAGATTCGGTGCGCTTGACGTATGTCCTCCGGACGGCGGAAGGTGAAGAGCTTGACGCCTCGGCAGGCAAGCCCGGGACCTTTGAGGTCGGCATGGACGATCCGGCCACGTTACCCGGCTTGGTGCGGGCGTTGGGCGAGCTGTCGGCCGGAAGCCGGGCGATTGTGAGATTGCCCGCCGTTTTCGCTTTCGGCGACCGGGGTTATGCGGACATCATTCCGCCGGGTGCGACGTTGGTGATGGAAATCGAGGTTCTGGAAGTCGTCCCCGCGCCCTAGCCCCGCCCACCTCAACCGGCCTGCCCTGAACCATGGCTTCCCGATCCAAGTCAGCCTATCGCGTGATCGAGAGTAGCGACGACCTGCGCGAGGCGGTCGCGTTGCTGGGACGCCCCAGGCAGCTTGCCGTGGACACGGAGTTCATCGGCGAGAAGAGCTATTACCCGTCGCTGGAAATCATCCAGTTGTATGGTGGCACGGGCGAGGCGCTGCTGGTGGACGCGCGCTCGGTGAAGGACCTGACGCCGCTCAAGGCACTGCTGGCCGACAAGTCGGTGGAAAAGATCGTGCACAGCTCGAGTCAGGACATTGCAATCCTCGTGCGCGCGGTGCCGGGATTTTGCGGTCCGTTGTTTGACACGCAGGTGGCGGCGGCCATGGCGGGCCTGGGCGAGCAGGTGTCGCTCGCCAACCTTGTGCGCGACCTGTTGGGGTTGACGATCGACAAGGCCGAGACGGTGAGCGATTGGTCGGCGCGTCCGCTTCGCGCGGCCCAGTTGGAGTATGCGGCGCGCGACGTGTTGCACCTGCACGAGTTGCGCGTGGAAATTGCGCGGCGGCTGGAGTCGCTGGGGCGGATGGAGTGGTACTGGGAGGAGCAGGAGTCGCGGTTCGAGGCGTCGGCCCGCCCTCCCGAGGCGTCGGACGCGGAGCTTTACCGCTCGGTCAAGGAGTGGGGAAAGGTCCCCGAGAGCAAGTTGGTCATCCTGCAGCAGTTGGCGCTTTGGCGCGAGGAGCGCGCGCGCAAGGCCAACGCGCCGCGCCGGACGGTGTTGCAGGACGCGCTGTTGATCGCGCTGGCCAAGCTGGCGCCGACGAGCGCGGATCAGATCAAGGGACAGCGGCACCTGCCCGCCGGGCAGGTCACGCGCTACGGCGGGGAAATCTTTGCGGCCATTGCCCGCGCGCGCGAGATCCCCCGCGAGCAATGGCCCACCAAGTCGAAGGCTGATCGCCCGGACATCCCGACGGGTCTCGTGGAAATCCTGCAAGCGTTGGTGCGCGCGGTGGCGGAAAAGGAATCGATCGCGCCGACGTTGCTGGCGACGACGACGGACCTGCATACCCTGGTCAACAACCGCCGACGCGTCGGGACGCTCGACATCCCCGTGCTGCACGGCTGGCGGCGCCAGTTGGTGGGGGACAAGCTGTTGGCGCTGCTCGAGGGGAAGATCGTGCTGCGCGTGCACAATCGCAGCAAGCTCGTGTTTCAGGACGCCGACGGGGTTTTGCCCAGCACCTCGCGATAGACCTGCCGCGTCCCCTCCACCATCTGCCCGACGGAAAAGCGCTCGCGGGCGACGACGGGGCCCCGCGCCGCGTAGTTGGCGCGGAGCGATTCATTTCGCCACAGCTCGATGAGGGTGTTGGCCAGCGCGGCGGGATCGCGCGGCGGCACCAGCGAACCGTTCACGCCATCGGCGAGGATGTCGGGAATGCCGCCCGCGCGCGTGGCGACACAGGGAATGCCGAGGGCCTGCGCATCGATGAGCGACGTGCAGAGTCCCTCAAGGTGGCTGGGCATGACGAACAGGTCGATCGCGTCAAGGATCGCGCCGATGTCGTCGCGCCATCCGGCGAGGACGAAGGCCTCCTTGATGCCGAGGGTGGCGGACCGCTCGTCGACGGTCGAGCCGAGGTATCCTTCGCCTGCCCACAGGACCGCCGCGTTGGGCAACTCGCGCCGCACCCTCGCGAGCGCCTCGACGAGGTTGAGGGGGTCCTTGTGATCGACGAGCGCCGCCGTGCAGCCGATGAGGGGCGAGGCGTTGGTCAGCCCCAACTCCGCGCGCACCGCGGCGCCGCCCTGCCTGGCCAGTCGATCGGGCCGCACGCCGCTATGCACCACGCGGATGTTTGGCGCCGGCACGCCCCCCGCGGCGAGGACGTCCCGGATGGCGCTTGAGATCGCGATGTAGTGCTGGCCCTCGCCCCGATACACGCGGCGCGAGAACCAGTTGCGGCCGACAGGAAAATCCACCCGCCGCGTGACGACGATGGGCACGCGGCCTCCCACGGCGTGCCACGCGAGGCGATGGGCGTGGCTGGCGTGGGCATGCACGAGCGTGTGCGGTCCGGCGGAGGCGAGAGCGACGGCCCTCCAGGCGGCGGGATGCCACGGGCGGGAACTGGCGAGTTGGACGACTTCGAGCCCGGCCTCGGCGGCGCGCCGCGCGAGGTCCGATCCCTTTGCGGCAAGGAGCTTTTGCCGCACGCCGTGGGCGCGCAGGCCCTCCATCAGCCACAAGACCTGTTGTTGGCCGCCCCGGAATCCCGCTTCGGTGTCGAGGTGACAAATGATCATGCCCTCTTCAACTCACGATGGGATGAAGAGGGCAAATGGAACCCACGAGGTTGTGGTGGAGCGACGTGTGCGGGCTACTGGGTTTGCACGGGTTGCTGATTGCGACCGCGTCGCCCACGGTTCCCTTCGGCCTCGCCCTGAGGCTGGCTGGACGGCGCGGCCTCGCCGGCGGGAGGCGCCGCGGGTGTTGCCGCAGGGGTGGCGGGTGCTGCCGGGGCGGGAGGCGTATTGGGGGCCGGAGCCGGGCCCGAGCCAAGGGTCGGGTTGCCGGTGGTTCCCATGCCGGGGCGGAAATTGGTGCCGATGGGCGCACTGGAGATGACCTCGCGCTGGGTGCTCTCGCGCAGCAACTGGTCGATGTCCTCCTCGGAGGAGAAGCCCTCCGCGTCGGTGGGAGCGAGGAGTTGTTGCACGGGGGCCATCAGGTCCTCATCCAGCGGATCCTCCTCGCTTGCGATGCGCGAGTCGAAGTTGAGGTCAAAGGAGCCGGGGACCTTCTCGAAGTTGGTGACCATGCGGCCACGGCGGCCACCCTCGCCGGTCATGCGCGGGATCACGTCTTCCACGACAGTGGGCGTGATGAAGATCTGCAACTGGCGGCGGCCCTCGCTGCGGCTCTGGAAGCCGAAGAGCGCACCGACATAGGGAAGCTTGGCAAGGAAGGGAACGCCGCCGACGGAGTCGCTGGAGGACTGTTCAATCAAGCCGCCGATGGTGCGCGTCTCGCCCGAGGGGATGGTGAGGACGGTCTCGATGTTCTGGCGGTCGCGGGCGATGAGGTCCACGGGTCCCTCGGTGCTCTGGCGCGTGACGACCTCGGCGTTGTCGTTGTCGATGCTGATCTCGAGTTCGACGAGGTAGCTGTTCGAGATGCTGGGCGTGATGTCGAAGGTGAGACCGTCGGTGACGGTTTGCTGGCCGGTGGACCGGCCGACGTTGTCGTTGTTGTCGTTGAAGAACGTGGTGAGGTAGGGTTCCTCGCGGCCGACGAAGATCTGCGAGTTTTCCTGGTTCTTGACGAGCAGGCGCGGTTGCAGCAGCACGCGCGCGCCGCTGTCCGAGAAGCTTGCCTCCCATTCGAAGATCGACTTGGTGTTCAGGATGGCGCCGGTGATCGTGTTTCCCTGCATCGCCGCGAAGTCGTAGGGCGTGGTGATGGGCCTGAAGCCGTCGCCGCCCAGGGTCACGTCGCCCGGCTGGGTGATGCCGAGGGAGTTGTCGGTGAAGATCGCGCGGCGCAGCCCGAAGCCGAGGTCGCGCTGGAAGGTGGACTGCAAGACCTCGCCCTGGATGAGCACCTGCTTGACCGGGAGGTCGAAGCCCGAGAGGATCTGCTCGACGCGTTCGTGGATCTCGGGGACGTCCTCGAGGATGAAGACGCCCTGCTTCTCGTTGACCTCGAACAGGAGGTCCGGGGTGCGGATCGTCTCGATGATGGTCTTGAGGTCCTCGAGGTCTTCGCCCTCCAACCCGATGTTGTGCACGTCGTAGATGACGATCTCGGGGCCGATGTCGAGGATGTCGATCAGCAACTCCATTTTCTTGATGTTGGAGAGCAGGTCGGTGACGATGATCTGGTGGGTCTTCTCGTCGACCTCGATGCGGCCGGGATCGCTCTTGTAGGACTCGATCTTCTGGGCGATGTCGGCGACGTTGGCGAAGCGAATGTAGAAGACGCGCGTGAAGAGCTGGACGTCGATCTCGCGGATGAGGCGCTCGATGCGCTCGATGACCTCGGGGAGGTCGACGATGATGAGCTTGTTGGTGCGGTCGTCGGCGGTGACCCGGCTGATGCCCTGGGTGAGCATCGGGCGGATGGCCTTCTCGAGTTCCGATGCCTTGACGTGGTCGGGGCGGAAGACCTTGGTGATGACCTTGCTTGGCAGGATGTTGGCCTTGTACCACTCCTCGTCGGCGAGCCCGTAGGAACCGTCCTCGTTGCGCCACCAGGTCCAACCCTTGGGCTGGGCGATTTTGTTGAGGACGGCCTCAAGCTCGGCGTCGCGCTCGAAGACCGAGACGCGCTCGCCGACGGCCTTGCCCAGCGGGGTGATGGAGACGCCGGATTGGGCCGTGAGGATCTGGAGCACCTGCTCGATGCGGGCGTCGTTGAAATTGGCGGTGACGAGGGGGCTGGCCTGTTGGGCCAGGGCCGGGGGCATGGCCATGAGGAAGGCCAGGGAGAGGATCAGGACCCCTTGGATCCGATGTCCGAGGCGGCCGGATCGGGGGCTGCGCGGTGCGGGGTTCTGCATCGGCATTCTGCTTTTCTCCAAGACCTTGATTCGGGCGAGAATTCCAGGTGCGCCAAAGGACCGCCGGTGGAGAGGGAGGGTCTTGGCACCCATGGAGTGTGTCATCAGAAATCAACGCCCGCGACGTCCTGACTGATGGGGGGACGAGGGGGTTTGGCAGAGCACGATTTACGGGCAAAAAAAGGGGGGTGTGCCGCCCTGTTCAGGGGCCGGGTCTTGTTCGGGGGAGACGTGGACGGGGCACCTTCGCAACCGGTGTCAGACCGCCGTCCCTTCGAGCTGTTCCTCGATCTCTTCGGCGCGGGCCTGGTTGTCGGCCCACTCGGATTCGGCGGCTTCCTGCAAGGCGCGGGATTCGTCGAGTTGCCGCTGGAGGCTGGCGAGTTTCGCCGCGTTGGAGGCGTTGGAGGGCTGGGCCATGGCGTTTTCCAGTTCGCGCACCCTGCCGTCGAGGTCGGCGATGGTGTCCTCGAGTTCCTCGGCGCGCTTGCGCAGCTTGCGGGCTTCCTTTTCGAGGGTCTTGCGGTCCTCGCGGCTGAGGGTGGGGG
>CAYTRP010000266.1:2932-5661 GCA_964440195.1 uncultured Candidatus Sumerlaeota bacterium | reverse complement strand
AGTGACACGGCCATCTTGCGTGTCCGCCGAAGCCTTGGCGACGGTGGGGCCGTGACGGCTTTTCGCTCTCCAACTTCCTCTTTGGCCGAAGGCCGGTTCGGTTCAGCGCCTTTTCAAACCGTTGGACCCCAAGGACAAACTCACGGGCAAGATGCCCGTGCCACTTTGGATTCTCCGGCAGGAGGTCTATTTGACAATTACCTCACTTAATAATTTATAAATAAAATTCCGATTTAGGACCCTATGGAACAACCTCCCCGTCCCCCGCGCCGACCACCTCGAAGATGGCCAGCAGCCGCAGATAGCTGATGTCCTTCTCCCCGCGCTCCACGCAGCCGTAATACTTGGCGTTCAGGTCCGCGCGAAACGCCAGTTCCTCCTGCGTCAACCCCGCGCCCTCGCGCAACGCCCGCAGGCGGTGGCCAAGGGCGACGAGCTTCGGGTTCTTGGGCTGCCGGGTTCGCATGGACCACTCTTAGGTGGTCTTGGCGGAAGATAAACCACCTATAAGCGGTATTTTGGCTTGTCTCGTCTCGATTCCGTTGACGCGGGGCACGGAGCGGGCTGCGATACTCGGGACCGCATGGATGAAGTTGCCGAGGGCAGTTGCATTCCCGAGATCGTGGAGGCTCCGCAATGACCGCAGTTTGTAGGCGCCGCGCCGAAGCGGAAATGGCGGTGAAGGTCCGCGACGAAAATGTCCTCCAAAGCGAGACCTGTCGCCTGTGGGGATGTGTTCCCGTGGCGGAACGCGCGGTGGGGGTAGCTTCCTGTCCACCCTGAAGATGATGTTTGTTATGATGTGTGAAATCCAAAAGGAAAGAAAACATGCCTCCATTGCACATCCCAATCAAAGATGCTTCTGGGGAAAGACGCAGTTTTCAGGCCGATTATTTGGACGGCGAAAACGAAAAGCGCGTTTGCCAGCTGACTTGGAGAGGAGACGGCGGTAAATTTTTAATATTTGACGGAGAGGGGGCGGACGACAACGAAGCATTTGACAATGCGTGTGAGTTAGCGCGGAGAAATGAAGAGCCACCACAGGAGATCGACCCTCATGACGACTAGAGTTATCAAGACTTGTAAGAGTAGAGGCTTGGCTGTTATGCTGACGAGGGTCAACGTGGCAATATTGGGTTGTCTTCTTTTCCTCGTGGGGCATGCACAATCTTCCGATCTGTCAGAGCCAGATGAATTGCGACGTTCCGGAAACTTGAACTTTGAGCGGGTTGGGGCTGCTACCCTGAATTTACCCAGTTATGTAATCAATTTAACTTCCGCCGTCATTGATCCCGACAAAGGATATGCCTATTTTGGACTCAATAGTGGAGTTTCGCCAAGTCAGGGCACGATAGTCAAGGTGGCTTTGGGGGAAGGCAATAATCCTCCCGTGCATGTCGCGACTCTTACTCTTCCAACGAACGAAACAAATTTTGCGTCCGCTGTTATTGATACCGAAGCAGGATACGCTTATTTTGGAGGAAGCCAAGGCTGGGGTGTGGCACCGCGAATTGTCAAAGTGGCTCTCGGTCAAGGAAATAGCGCTCCTTCCAGAGTAGGGACTCTTGTTCTTGATAGTCATAGCAGTTTTACACACGCCATGATTGATCCTGAGCGAAGTTTTGCTTACTTTGGAAGTGCGTCTGGTGGCCAACATGTCCTCGTGAAAATAGCATTAGGGGCAGGGAGCAACCCGCCTACATTCGTTGGTTCCGCTAATTTGGGTTCCGGAATGGGAACAGTATATTCCGCCGTGATAGACCCCGCCGCCGGTTATGCTTATGTGGGTTCTTCCATCCATCCTCGTATCGCAAAGGTTGCGCTTGGCGCGGGGAATGCCCCTCCATCACTGGTTGGCAGCATCACGACCAGCGGTATGGAGGGCTTCTATGGATACTACGTCGCGACGATTGATTTGGACAATCGTTATGCCTACTTTGGTAAAAACCCTTATGTTGGAATAACGAAAATAGCCTTGGGGAATGGAAGTGCCCTTCCAACGCAAGTTGCTCATACGGAGTATAAGCCCACAATTGGAGGGGATATAACTTCTATGTTAATTGATACTGCTGACGGGCATCTGTATGCAAGCGCAAATTGGGGCAACGTCACAAGGATTTTCAAGGCAAGAGTTGGCGAGGGAAATGCGCCTGTATCGAATGTTGATTCTATTGAACTTGTTTTTGCAGATGGAGAACACCGGATTGGCAGCGCCGTCATTGATCCAGTCAGAGGGTACGCCTATTTTGGAACTGCGGGTATTATTGGAGGACGCGTTGTCAAAGTCTCCTTGGGGACTGGCGGGATCGTTGTTCCACCGCCCTGCACCTATGCCGCCACCCCCGCCTCGCGGAACATCGCCGCTTCGGGTGCCACGAGCCAGACGATTTCGGTGGAGACGCAAGATGGTTGTTCCTGGGACGCGGCGAGCAACACGGGTTGGATTACGATCACCGGTGGATCGTCCGGCAGCGGGAACGGCACGGTGATCTACAGCGTGGCGGCGAACAGTTCCACCAGCCAGCGGGTCGGGACAATCACGATGGCGGGAGAGACGCACACGGTGACACAGGAGGGTGCAACGTTACCGCCACCAGATTGCGCGGAACTTCCCGCGCTTCTTGCTCCTCCCGTAGAAGTCACCTATGGCGGATGCACCCACTGCGTGTTTTTGGATGAGACTGTCCATGTAAATGTTCCGGGCGATCTCGCGCCACACGCGGAAATCT
>CAYTRP010000266.1:0-2922 GCA_964440195.1 uncultured Candidatus Sumerlaeota bacterium | reverse complement strand
CTGACCGGCGCCTTCTATGGTTCGGTCGCTATTGACGACACCGTTTCATTCACTTTCACCAAGCCGGATGGTTCCAGTTCCATTCTCAACTTTACCTTTAGTGGCCACCCGGCGACCAATGTCACCAGCAGACTTGCTCCGGGTTGCAACGCGATCCGTACCGTTTGTGGAGAAGGCGTCGGCGGTTGGGCGTTTTCGGGTGCCCGCTTGGTGGTGCGTTATCCTCATTTCCCCGCGCTTCTGGCAAAGCCCATCCCACCGGCAACGGGCGATTGCCAGGATTGCGACTTTCTTGATACGGCTATTCAGGTGGTGATGCCCGCAGCCTTACCCGATGGCACGGGCGTGTTTCTTCAGGCCAGTGGAGGCGGGGGCTTGGTGGTTGAGGGCGATGCCACGCTCTCCATTGTGCGACCCGACGGCACCGAGGCAACGCTGCCGCTCGGGACGGGCGCGGCGGCGCCGCTGGAGGTGACGCATCTGTTGCTGCCGGGCGTGAACCTCGTGCGGATTGTGGCGAAGCAAACCGGTGGGTCTTATGGATTCAGCGGGGCGGAGATCACGCTCTTTGAGGAAATACCGACGACGAGCCCCGAGGTGGGAGATGTAACCGGGGATGGGCTAATCAACGTCGCCGACGTCACCGCATTGGCCAACCTGATCGCCGCAGGCAATGCGCCTCCGGTGGAAATCGGCGACATCAACGGCGACGGGATTGTCAACGAAGCCGATGTTCAGGCGCTGGCGGAGTGGATCGTCTTGGGTTCTTCCACCGGCCCCGGGGAAATAACCATCATGCTCCCCGGCGATGTCCCGCTGGTGATGACGCGCATCCCGGCGGGGTCGTTTTCAATGGGCTCACCCTCCGGCGAACGCGGCCGTTTGACCGATGAAGGTCCGCAGACGAACGTGACGATCAGCCGGGACTTCTACATGGGCAAGTACGAGGTGACCCAAGCCCAGTGGCAGGCGGTCATGGGGAACAATCCCTCCGGGTTTCAAGGTGCGAATCGCCCCGTCGAGACGGTTTCGTGGGACGACGCACAAGGCTTCATCGCGGCGTTGAACGCCCACATCGCGGCCACGGGTCAGGGTCTGGCGACCATGCGTCTGCCCACCGAGGCGGAATGGGAATACGCCGCCCGGGCGGGGAGCACGACCCGGTTTCACTTTGGCGACTCGCTATCCGTCGGGGACGATTGTGAGGACGACGGCATCCGCGGCGTGTATATGTGGTATTGTGGAAATTCGGCGGCAGGTCAGACCCAGCCCGTGGGCACGAAGCTGCCCAATGCCTTTGGTCTCCACGACATGTACGGCAACGTGTGGGAGTGGTGTCAGGATTGGTACGATTCCTCCCTCCCCGGCGGGAGCGTGCTCGATCCGGCGGGGCCGCCGCTGGGCGTGTACCGGGTGAAACGGGGCGGCGGTTGGAGCAACACCGCCTGGAATTGCCGCTCGGCGAATCGCCCCTTCCGCGCCCCGTCGGATCGGTACGACTACATGGGGTTCCGCGTGGCCTCGGATCGTTAGTTCCTGTCAAGTCGAAGCAAATGGCGGATCGTGGCGAGACAAACCGGCGAGTCATACGAGTTCAACGGAGCGGAAATCGTCCTCAAGACAGATGATTTGCTGAACAAGAATCAGTCTGTTCCAAGCAAAGTAGCATGGGCATCCTGCCAATGCCGTTCAGTGGTTTTTGTCCCACGAGTGTTGGTCATGAGCAATCGGGGACATGGGTGACAGTTTAATCCGGCGGGATGGGTTACACATTTACCCCGCCCGAAGGGCAAGCGGCGTGTCCGGCCCTTGCCCCGATTCCTCATGGTTCCTCCTCTTTCAACGATTTCATAAGCCGGGTCATTTGCCGCCCCGGGCGGATGATCCGGCATTCCTTTTCGTCCAGCAGTCCCAGCAGCAGATGCCGGTACCACACCTCCCAATACCCTCTTCCAAGGTTCTTGAGTCCCACCGTCCGCCCGTGAAGCGCATGGGTCACCCGCACGGTCTTGCCCCGCAGCTTGATCTGTCCCGAGGGCTTGACCTTCCTCTCCTCGTCGAAGTCGTCGCCATAGGTCCATGCCAGCGGCCGCGCGGGAAGCTCCCGCTCCGAGCGCGTGTACACCGAACCGGGCGTCCTCATTCCCAGCGCCTCGTGCGGGCGATCCTCGTTGAACTCCCGCCGCCACTCGTCGAAACGCCGTTGCTGCGCCCGCAGCGTGTGGGCCGGTGGCCTGGTCGTCTCGGCCTTCAGCGTCCGGTGCATCCGCTCGTGCCGCCCGTTCTCCTGCGGGCTCGCCGGCTTGATCCGCTCCGGCTCGATCCCCAGGTCCAAAAACCACACCGACAACTCCGACAGCCCCCCAAGGCTCGTCGTCGCAAACGGAGGCCCGTTGTCCGTGCGCATCCGCGTGGGCAGGCCGTACTCCGCGAACGCCGCCTCGAAGATCGGCCTCACCGCCCCATAGCCCGTGCCTCCCGACAGCGCCTGGCACCGCAGGATGAACCGCGTGTGCGCGTCGGTGATCGTCAACGGATCGCACCGCAGGCCGTTGCCCAAAAGAAACCAGCCCTTGAAATCCGCGCACCACGTCTGGTTGGCCGCCACGCAAGCGTCCAGCGCCGAGCGCGACGCCGTGGCCCGCCCACGCCTGCGCCGCGACACCACAAGGCCCCGGCACGACAGCACCCGCGAGGCCGTGCTCACCGCGCACGACTCCAACTTCGGCCGCTCGCGCTCCAGCCACGCCAGGATCTTCTTCGCCCCCCACGTCGGATGCGCCGCCCGCACTCCCACGATCGCCTCCTCCAGCGCCTGACTCACCGCCCACGGGCAGTTCCTGGGCGCACGCGAACGGGCCGCCAGCCCCGCGCTCCCCTCCTCCCGCCAACGCGCCACCCACTTGTAGCCCGTCTTGCGGC
>CAYTRP010000265.1:3352-5688 GCA_964440195.1 uncultured Candidatus Sumerlaeota bacterium | reverse complement strand
GCGCCTCTTCGCCGGCATCGGCACCCACTTGCAGCTTCTGGCGGCGATCTGGCTCCTGTGGAATGTCATCGATGGTGGCACCCATGTGCTGCGCGTCGGCGATTGGCCGGGATCGTTCGGCATCGTGTTCGTGGTCGATATGTTCAGCGCGCTGATGCTGGTCATCGCCAGCACGACGCAACTTTGCACCTATTGGTACACATTCGGCGGCGCCATCTCGCGCGTGCAGGAATCGGTGCTGTTTCACCCGCTGCTGCTCATCCTGGGGGCGGGCGTGAACTGGGCGTTCATCACGAGCGACTTGTTCAACATGTTCGTCAGCTTCGAGGTCATGTTGCTGGCCAGCTATGCCCTCATCTCGCATGGCGACAACGCGAGCCAGCTTCGGGAGTCGATGAAGTTCGTCATCCTGAATATCCTGGCAAGCACCCTGTTTCTTTGCGCGGCGGGGTTGCTCTACGGCTTCTACGGCTCGCTGAACATGGCGGACCTCGCAATTCGCCTGCGCGGCCAGGGGTCCGATCCGGTGGCCATGGCCATGGGAACGTTGCTGTTGCTGGCCTTTGGAATGAAGGCGGCCTTGTTCCCCATCTTTTTCTGGCTGCCGGATGCGTATCCCAAGGCCCCCCTGGCCGTCCTTCCCTACTTCTCCGGCCTGCTGACCAAGGTGGGCGTTTACTGCCTTTACAGGGTGTTCACGGTTGTCTTCTCCGATGGCATGGATGGTTGGTTTCAGTTCGTGCTGCTGGCTCTCGCCGGGGGCAGCATGTTGATCGCCGTCATGGGGGCATTGAGCCGCTGGACCATCCGGCACATCCTGAGTTTCCACATCATCAGCCAGATTGGCTACATGATCTTTGGCCTGGCGATTTTCACGCCCCTGGGATTGGCGGCGGGCATTTTCTTCATCGTGCATCACATCCCCGTGAAGGCCGCGCTGTTCATGGTGGCGGGATCGGTGGCGAAGCGCCACGGAACCGATTACCTGAAGTCGCCCAACGTGAAGGGACTCATCCGCACCGAGCCCTTCCTGGCGCTGCTCTTCTTTCTCCCCGCCATGTCGCTCGTCGGCATTCCGCCGCTCTCCGGCTTCTATGGAAAATATACCCTGATCTACGAAGGTATTGCCCAACAGTGGTACTTCTACGTGGCCATTGCGTTGTTGACAAGTCTATTCACGCTCATGAGCATGGCGAAGATCTGGAGCTATTGCTTCTGGGGAAGCGCACCAAAGACCGAAACCCCGGCCACGTCCATCGCCGGTGTCCGCAACGCGACCGCCATGCTGGTCGGCGTGACGCTTGTCATCGCCATCCTGAGCGGACCTCTGATGCGGTTGGCCGAGCGCTCGGCCGGGGAAATGCTCGACCCGCGCCAATACGTGGAAGCGGTGTTGGGCGAAAGAGGCACCGCCGCTTGGGACGCCGCCGGTCCCCTTTCGGTCACGGGCATCTTGCCCGTGACCGAAAGGGGTGGCGCAATCCAGATGGCCGGCGGCGGGGAGATGGTGCCATGAAATCGAACGCTCGGCATTACCTGCTGGTCGCGGCGATCGTCACCGTGGGTTATCTGACGGGGGGCGAGGGAACGCCCTTTCTCGTGGCGATTCTCTTCGTGTTCCTGACCGCGATGTTCCTGGTCTCCATCAAGCCGGAAAACCTGTCCCCCGCGCGGTACGCCGTGAACATCCTCCTGTTCCTGTGGGACTTTTTCATGGACATGGTGATTTCCAATCTCCGGCTTGCCCGCGACATCCTGACCCCAGGCGATCGTTTCAACGTCGAGTTGATCGAGATCCCGGTGGCCGATTTGACTCCCCGGGAACTCTCCTTTCTGGATCACCGCATCACGCTGACCCCCGGGACGCTGAGTTGCGGATTGAGCGAGAACAAGGATGTCCTGATCGTCCACGTCCTGTATTCGGTCGAGGGGGAGGACATGCGGAAGATCCTTCGCAGGCCCATGGACATCCTGAAGGGAAGGAAGGGGGAATCATGAGTCCCGCGCTGGAGTTCTTCCGGGAAACGCTCGCGCTCCCCGCCATCGGGGTGCTGGTGCTTTGCCAGGTGCTGCTCGTGGCCCGCTTCATCCTCGGGCCGTCCAACCTGGACCGCACGACGACGGTCGAGGCCATGTCGCTCGTTTTCCTCTGCCTGATTTGCATCATCGCCGTGATGATGGGGACGGGTTTTTTCTTCGAGGCCATCCTGATCCTCTCCATCGTGGGTTTTCTCTCGACCGTCATGATCGCCAAGTTCATCGAGCGGGGGAGAATTTTCGATGAATGACCTTCTGAACTGGGTGGCCGTCGGCGCGATTCTGTTCGGTCTTGCCTT
>CAYTRP010000265.1:0-3342 GCA_964440195.1 uncultured Candidatus Sumerlaeota bacterium | reverse complement strand
TCCCAGGGCATCGCAAGGGCGGGCCCGGCCGCACCATCGGGTGCATCGGCATCTTCCGGCTGGCGAATGTTCTCCTGCGTGTTCATGCCATGTCCCAATGCCTGACCTTCGGCTTCGTTTTCGTCATCCTCGGCTCCGTGACGCTGGTGGGCGACGCGGGGGACTGGACCAAGGTCCTGCTCGCCATCGGATTTCAATGCCTGACCGCGCCCGTGGCCGCCCAGGTTGTTGCCCGAACATCGTTGCTGCGGGGAATCCAGCCCGTTGTCTCGCAGGAACAGAAGGCGAAGACCGACAGGGCTTGACAAGGGGCACGGTTCCCGCCCGAATTGCGCACAGTCTATCGGGAAACAAGGCTTTACCAACTTGAGCAACCCCACCAATCCCGGCCACGATTCCGCCACCGCAAAAGCCACTCAGCTTTGCCAGGCGGTTCGCGCCATCCACGCCCGCGGCTGGGCCCCGGGGACGGGAGGCAACTTCAGCGCGACCGTCACCGCCAGTCCCCTTCGCCTGCTCATCACCCCCAGCGGCATCGACAAGGGAACCGTGACGCCGGAATCCCTCCTCGAAGTGGACGAATCAGGCAGTGTCCTCAAGGGTCGCGGAAAGCCCTCGGCCGAGACCCTCCTCCACGCGACAATCGTTGAAATCACCGGGGCAGGCGCGGTGCTTCACACGCACACACCTTGGAACACCCTCCTTTCCCTTCGCCATCGCGAAAAAGGCGTCCTCGTGCTCGAAGGCTTTGAAATGCTCAAGGGCCTCTCCGGAGTCGCCACCCACGAGAATGCCGAGCGGATTCCCATCCTCCCGAACTCGCAGGACATGAATGCCTTGTCCGATGAACTGCGCCGCGCTTTCGGGCGGGAGCCCGGCATGCATGGCTTCCTCCTTGCGGGCCACGGCCTCTACACATGGGGAGGGGACCTCGCCGAGGCGCGCCGCCATCTCGAAGTCCTCGAGTTCCTCTTCGAGGTCACCGCCCGCCTCGAACTCAGCCCGTCCCAAGCCGCTTCTCTTTACTGAAACCCAGATCGGAGCACCACCCAATGGCCATCGTCCGAGTCTCTTCCCAAGACCGCAAGTACACCGAACCCGACGAGTTCCGCGACATCCTCGGCGCCGCAGGCATCACCTACGAAAAATGGGAGCCAACTCACCCCATCGGCCCCGACTCATCCGCACAGGAGATTCTCGAGGCTTATTCACCCGAGATCGATCGACTGAAGAAAGAAGGCGGCTACGTCACCGCCGACGTCATCGACGTGAAGCCCGACACGCCAAACCTCGACGTGATGCTCGCCAAGTTCTCACGCGAACATTGGCACGACGAGGACGAGGTCCGCTTCATCATTGAAGGACGGGGCATCTTCCACATTCATCCGAAGAACGGTTCACCCGTCTTGGCCGTCGAAGTCTACCCGGGCGATTTGCTTCGCGTGCCGCGTGGCACCTGGCACTGGTTCGACCTGTGCTCCGACAAGCGCATCCGCGCCATCCGCCTCTTCCAGGACGCTTCGGGCTGGACGCCCCACTACACCGACAGCGGCGTGGACAAGGACTACCAGCCCATCTGCTTTGGCCCGTCCTATGTCCCCGCCATCGCCGTGGCCCCCAGCGTCGGATGAGCACTCCGCACCCGGCCGTCGTCCTCCTCGATATTGAGGGGACCACCACCCCCATCGACTTTGTCCTGCGCACCCTCTTCCCCCACGCGCACCAGCGCGTGGGGGAATTCTTGCGCGAACACCGGGATGACCCGGCCACACAAGCCGACCTCGCAAAGGCGTGGGACGAGTACCAGTCCGATGCCGGGAGTACCGGCTGCCCCGCGTGGCGAGACAAGCACGACCTCACCCAGGCGGCTGCCTACTTCCGCTGGCTGATCGACAAGGACCGAAAGTCCCCCGCCCTCAAGTCCCTCCAAGGGCGCATCTGGCAGCACGGCTACGACCACGGCGATCTCAAGGGCGACGTCTACCCCGATGTCCCCGGCGCGCTCCAGCGCTGGAAATCCGAGGGACGACGCGTCGCCATCTATTCCTCCGGCAGTGTCCTCGCCCAGAAGCTCCTCTTCCAGACCACCGTTTACGGCGACCTCACGGGGCTCCTCGACGCCCACTTTGACACCGCCGTGGGCGCGAAGCGCGAAGCCGCGAGCTATGCCCGCATCGCCGAGGCGCTCAACGCCCCCCCGGCCACGATTCTCTTCGTCTCGGACATCGCGGCGGAACTCGATGCCGCCGCCAAGGCCGGCATGCTCACCGCCCTCTCCGTCAGACCGGGCATGGAGCAACCCGGCACCCCCTCTCTCCACCCCGTCGCGCACACGCTCGACGAAGCCCTCCCCCCTACCTCTCGATCGTGAAGCTGCTGAATGCTTGTTCGCGCGCTTCCCAATGCATATCAATGTCCGACACATGGGCCCACGGCGGACCCTTGTAGAGTTCCGTGAGCAACTCGGTCAGGTCCAGCTCGTCGCCCTGCGCGAAGACCTCGACGCGGCCATCGTCGAGGTTCTTCACCCAGCCGGTGCAGCCGTGGCGAAGTGCCGCGCCCCGGGTGAAGACACGGAACCCAACGCCTTGGACATGGCCTTTGATGATGGCATGGAGGGTGTTGTGGACTTCGTGGGCATGGGGTTGTTGGTTTTTCTTCGGGGTCATGGAGTCTTTCCAGCGGGGTTGTGAGCCGAAAGCCGGGCGGCTTCCTCCTCCAGTTCGTACTTGCGCAAGCGATAGCCCAACGTGCGCCGGGTAATGCCAAGCAATCGCGCGGCATGTGTCCGATTTCCGCCCGTCTTTTGCAGGGCGGACAACAGGCAGCGCTTTTCGATGTCCTCCAGCGTGTCGCTCCCCACGGAACTTGCCGCCGCGGCACCCGTTGCTCGCATGCGGGCATTCTGAATGGCGACGGGCAGGTCCTCGATCACGATGCGCGATGGCTCGCCCAGCACCAGGGCATGCTCGATCGCATTCTCGAGTTCCCGGATGTTGCCGGGCCACTCATACGTCTGCAGGAGCGACAGCACCGCTGGATCGAACGTCACGGGCCCAGCTCGAAAGAAGCGCCTGGCAAAGTGCTCGGTCAAGCCCGGGATGTCCTCCGGTCGCTCGCGCAACGGCGGCAGCACGATGGGCACCACGTTGAGGCGATAATAAAGGTCCTGGCGAAAAGTCCCCGCCGCGATCATCTTCTCAAGATCGCGGTTGGTCGCCGCGATGATCCGCACATCCACCTTGCGCAGCGCGCTGTCACCCACGCGCGAATACTCCCCGCTCTGGAGGATCCGCAGCAGCTTTACCTGCAAGGCCAGGGACACTTCCCCGATCTCGTCCA
>CAYTRP010000264.1:0-5709 GCA_964440195.1 uncultured Candidatus Sumerlaeota bacterium | reverse complement strand
TGCTGCCGATGCGCCGCCACCCGAAACGCCACCGTCTGGCGGATGAGTTCCTCCCCCCATCCCGTCGCCGAGAGAGCGCACGAGGCATTGCTGGCATACGTTCCCGCCCCGATGATGGGGCTGTCGCCGATGCGGCCGTTCATCTTGTTGGTCGTCCCCCCCGTGGAGGTCGCCGCCGCCAGGTTGCCGTGGCGGTCCAGGGCCACCGCGCCCACGGTGCCGTTTCTCGCCTCTCCCGTTTCGCGGCTCACGTGGTCGCGTTCCCGCACGCGCCGCCAGAGCGCGTGGCGACTCTCGGTCAGGAACCATTCATTCTCCACGCGCTCGAGACCGGCGTCATCGGCCAACGCGTCGGCTCCCGCGCCGGCCATGAACGCGTGCGGCGTCTTTTCCATCACGGCCCGGGCGAGGGAAACCGGATGGCGCACCGTGCGCACCCCGGCCACCGCTCCCGAGTCCAACGTGTCGCCGCGCATGATCGCCGCATCCAATTCATGGCCGCCATCGCGCGCCACTGCCGCCCCCCGGCCCGCATTGAACAGCGAGCAGTCCTCCAAAGCCCTCACCACGGCTTCCACCGCGTCGAGACTCGTCCCCCCCCGGTCGAGGATCACGCGCCCGGCATCGAGTGCCTGCGCCAGCGCCGCCTTGGCTTCCTCCTGGCGCTCGACCGAGGCATCGCGCCCGATGGTCCCGACGCCAGCGTGCAATGCCAGCGCCCATTCCCTCGCGGGCGCACCGGATGATACCGCGTTCGATGATTTCATGGCGCATCCGCAAAGGAAGATGACGGGCAGCAGTGCCACCCACGCACTTGCTTTCATTGTAGAGCCTTTCGCAACAGTGCAAAGACGGCGCCCTCGACGGCAAAGCAAGGCAGACGCTTCACGCCCCGGCGTCCCGCATATCCAGCAATTCCTTCATCACATGGCCGATGCCGCCATGGGATCCGGCGACACCAAACGCATCGTGCACCGAGCGCCACAATCCATACAACCGATCGTACACCTCGCCTCGCCGCGCGTCCGGTTCGCATGCCTCGGCCTGGACGCGCGTCATGGCCTTGGCGGCGGAGGCAAAGTCCGCATGCTCGCCCGCAACGACGGCACCGGCCATCGCCGACCCGAGCGCGCACGTCTGCGTGCTGCCCGCCAGCTCCATCCGGCATCCCAGCACATCGGCGTAGATCTGCAACAGCATCCGGTTCTTCGCCGCGATGCCGCCCCCACACACGACACGATCCACCGCGACCCCATTCTCCCTCATCCTGTCTAGAATCGCGCGCGCGCCAAACGCCGTCGCCTCGACCAGCGAGCGGTAAATCTCCGCCGGGCGGGTTCCCAGGGACAGCCCAAGCACCAAACCGGAAAGACGTGGATCGGCCAGCAGGTCCCGGTTCCCGTTGTGCCAATCGAGTGCCAGCAAGCCACTCTGGCCGGGACTCAACCGCGACGCTTCCTCCGTCAACGACGCGTGCGTGGCGCTCTCGGGCCTCACGCATTCCACAAACCACTTGAACAGGTCACCAACCGCCGCCTGACCGGCCTCAATCCCAACACAACCGGGCAACACGGATTCCGGCACCATCCCGCAAATGCCCGCGATGTCGGGAATCCCCGCGTCCAGCGGCACCACGGTCAGGTCGCAACCCGACGTACCGATGATCTTCACCAGCGTGCCCGGGGCGACGCCCGAGCCCACGGCCCCCATGTGCGCGTCGATGCCGCCCACGGCCACCGGTATCCCCGGGGCCAGCTTCAGCCTCGAAGCCCACTCCGGCGTCAGCGCCCCCGCGGCCGTGGATATGTTGTATGCCTGGCGGGGGAGGGTCCTCAGCAGGCGCACCAGCCGATCATCAACAAAGGTTAAGAATTCGGCATCGGGGTAGCCACCCCATTCGGGGTGATACAATCCCTTGTGCCCCGCCGCGCAGACTCCCCGCGCGATCTCCTCGGGTATTGTCCCGCCAGTCAGGACCGCGGGGATCCAGTCGGCCATCTCCACCCAACTGTGCGCCCGGTCAAAGACGTCGGGAGCCACCCGGGCACAGTGCAGCACCTTGGACCAGAACCACTCCGAGGAATACGCGCCGCCGCACTTTGCGAGGTACTGGGGGCGCAACTCCCTCGCCCTTGCCGTGATGAGCGCCGCTTCCTCGTGGGCGGCGTGATCCTTCCACAACCATGCCATCGCGTCGAGGTTGCCGTGAAAGCGCAACTGCATGGCCAGAGGTTCACCCGTCGAGTCCACCGGGATGGGGGTGCTCGCCGTCGTGTCCACTCCAATGCCAACCACCTTGCCGCCCGCAAATTGCTCGTCGTTGCGGGCGGCGAAAACGGCGGCTTCCATCGCCGCCTGCATCGCCGTCAGGTAGTCGGCGGGATGCTGGCGGGCAACATTGGGATCGCGTCCATCGGACAGGATGCCGTTTTCGCCCGACGGGTACGCGGCCTCGCCGCCGGCGACCTCGCGACCATCGGCCACGTCCACGATGAGGGCGCGCACGGAGTTTGTCCCGAAGTCCAGACCCACGGCGAAGTGATTCGCCATCGCCATCCTCCCGCTGGAATGCGGCGCCTTGCGCCGAAGGTCAGACGGTTGTCACTTCAGTGGCTTCGTCTTCCTCGATCACCAGTGCCGGCAATCCCCGCATCTGGCGCAGCAGCCTCATCAGCGTCTCGCGCATCTCCGTCCGCTTCACGATCATGTCTATGAAGCCGTGTTCCTGCACGAATTCGGCGGTCTGGAAATCGTCCGGCAGGGCCTGGCGAATCGTCGCCTCGATCACGCGTCTTCCGGCAAACCCCACCATCGCGCCCGGTTCGGCGATGATCAGGTCCCCCAGCGAGGCAAAACTCGCCATGACACCGGCGGTCGATGGATCCGTCAGGATCGAGATGAACGGTATTCCCTGCTCCTGCATCTTCTTGCAGAGGAAGGAGGTCTTTGCCAACTGCATCAGGGACAGGATGCCCTCCTGCATGCGGGCGCCACCGGTCTGGGCCACCGTGATGCACACGCGGTTCTCGGCGATGGCGACTTCCATGGCGCGCGCGATCTTCTCGCCCGCGACACTCCCCATCGAACCACCCATGAAGTCAAAGTCCATGACGGCGAGCGCCACGGGCACTTCGCCGATCTCCGCGCGTCCCGCGACCACCGCGTCCCCCAGGCCTGTCTTCTCCATCGTGGCGGCCACGCGCTCGGGATACGGCTTTGAATCAACGAAGTTCAGCGGATCGCCGGACACCAGGTCGCGGTCAATCTCCACGAAGGTGTCCTCGTCCACGAGGAGGTCGATGCGCTCGGCCGCCCCGAGCCGGTCATGTCGTCCGCAATGAAAGCACACCTGCCAGTTCAGGATCCAGTCCTTGCGGCGCTGGTACGCCCCGCAGGACTCGCAACGATGCCACACATCCTTCGAGATGCGCTCCTTGGTCTGGGTGGGGCTGATTGTGATGTACTGCGGCGTCGGCCGCCGAAACCATCTCATGGCCATCGCATGGTCCTTTCGCGAATGTTTCAGGGAACCCAGAGGTAGTGAAAGGCTTCCGTGTTGCCGGCGGCTTCCCACGGGAACGCGCCGATCTTCACCACGTTGATTTCCCGGCCTTCCATCCCCTTTCTCGCATAGAGGCTGTCCGTGGTCGGACTGACCGACGAGGTGTAGATCACGATCGAGGGGTTGCGCAGGTTCTTCTCGGACTTCACATGGTCGATCAATTCATCGAGGTACATGACCTTGTCGATCAGGCCGGCTTCGAGGGCCTGGTCCGCCGTGTACACCCGGCCATCGGCCAGCTCGCGGACCCTTTCCGGTTCCAGGTTCGCGCGGTTCTTCGCGACGATTCCCACGAACCGCTCATACATGTCGTTGATGATCGACTGAAACAGCGCGCGATCCTCGTCCGAAAACTTGCGATAGAAGGCACCGGTATCCTTGTTCCGCCCGCTGGTGATCGAGTTCCAGTTCAATCCGATCTTGTCCATCAATTCCGTGGCCTCGGGGAAGCCCGCGATGACGCCGATCGACCCGGTCACCGTCGTGGGGTGCGCCGTCACCTCGTCGGCAGCCATCGCCACATAGTACCCGCCCGAGGCGGCGACGGAAATCATGGACACATAGACCGGGACGCCCGACGCCTTCTTGAAGCGCTCGACCTCGCGATACATCGTGTCGCTGGCGGTCACGCCCCCTCCTGGCGAATCGATGCGCAGGATGATGGCCTTCACCCGGGGATCGCGCTCGGCCATCTTCAACTTGTTCCCGAGCGCCACGGTGGAGCCGTCGCGCGACATCAGTCCGTCCCCTGCCCCGCCCCCGACGATCACCCCGGAAACATCGACTATGGCGATTTTGGCGGGCCTAAGGCCGCTGCCCCGCTGGTAGACCACTTCCCGCACGCTGGATTGGGGGAAAAGAGAGACCGAAATACAGCCCGACAGCGCCAGGCTGGCGACGCAGAGCATTATTGCCATTACCGCCGAGCGGATTTTCATCGCGCACACTCCCTTTGGGCCCCACCTAGGGGGCACGGAATGTCTGACCCGGCAAACCGGGTCGACGAAGCAACAGTGAGGGGGCAATCCCCCCGGGAGCAAGATGGGAATGCAGCGAATCCCTTATTGGAAGTACGAAGGCGCGGGGAACGATTTTGTGGCCCTCGATGCGCGGGACGGCACCCTCGCGCCGGAAACCGCCTTTATTCGCGAAGCGTGCGACCGGCGGCTCGGGATTGGGGCCGATGGCGTCCTTGTCCTGGAGCCGGCCAAAGATCCCGGCATCCACTTTCGAATGGTGTATTACAATGCCGACGGCTCGCGGGGAGAAATGTGTGGCAATGGGGCACGGTGCATCGCCGCCTTCGCCGTTCTGCGCGGCGCGGCTCCCGCCTCGATGCGCTTTTTGACCGACGCCGGGACTTATTCGGCCCAGGTCCGGGAAGATGCCATCTCGGTCTCCTTCCCCGACATCCGGGAGAGGGTTGTCGAGAAGCGGGCCATCACCGAGGGACGTGCATGGGAGGGCGACTATCTCCCGGTGGGAGTTCCCCATTTTGTCACCTGGGTCGAGGACCTGGACCGGGTGGATGTCGCGCGCACCGGCCGCGCCCTGGGGCACGAATGTCAACTTCGCCCAGGTTCTCGGGCCCGGGAGCCTGCGCCTGCGCACCTACGAACGAGGGGTCGAGGCGGAAACCCTCGCTTGCGGAACCGGTTCCGTCGCCACCGCCCTCACCCATGCGATCCGGCAGGGAGCCATGGGGCGCCAGCAGATCTCCCTGTTGACGGCCAGTGGCCGGCATCTGGCCGTCTCCTTCGATCTGGACAGCTCCGGCGCGACAGGTGTCAGCCTGCAGGGCCCCGCCCGCCTCGTACATGAGGGCATTTGGTGGCGCGCCTGAACAGCGTTGCACTCCCCACCTTGAAGCAGCCCCCAATGGCCCTTGCCATGGACGATTGATTGGCCAACCACTGGCGCAGAAGCATGGCCTGCAGCGTTGCGCGAAGATTCCCCCATGACTCCCGAGCCCGTAAATCCCCCGACACCGGAAGAAATCGCACTCCCGACGGGGCTGCCTGACGACCCTCACGTCTCCTACAATCCCACACGCCTCAGCTTCGCCGATCTCGATTCGATCCACGAGGAAGCCCTCGCTCGCGGTGAGGCGACCGTCCGGAGCCAAGGGCCCGGTGCGGCTCCTTGGC
>CAYTRP010000263.1:0-5733 GCA_964440195.1 uncultured Candidatus Sumerlaeota bacterium | reverse complement strand
AGGAAATGCGCCCGGTGCAGGAGCACCATGCGCATTTCCTCATGGCCGAGAAGGGGATCCCAGCAGAACGTCTGCATATCTTCGTCTTCACGAACGTGCTGAAGGACTACATCAAGGCCGCGATCCACTACCTCGGGATTCCGGAGTCATGCATCACCACCTACGATTCCTGGTGCACCGAATACTACAAGGAGCACATCAACAAGCGGACTCCCTGGAAGGAAAAAGGACCCGACTACGAAGCCATTCGAGAAGGTGTTCGTGAACACGCTTTTGCGGCGAAGGAAAAGCTCTTCGACGCCGTGTTGGTCGATGAAGGCCAGGACCTGGATTCGGATGTCTTTCAGACGCTGACCTCGATCGGGAAGCACGTCACGGTATGCATGGACCACAAGCAGCAGATCTACGACAATGGGTCATCTGAGCTTCAGATCCTGAAGTCGCTTGGTCTGCGCCAGCGCAACATGTCGCTCCTGGAGGCTTACCGGTGCACGCCGTACATCGTCCAGATCGCCTCGGCCTTCATCCGTGATGAACAGGAGCGCGAGAACTACATTCGTCAGACCAAGGTGCCGCAGACCGAGCGTCAGGTGCCGCTCTTGTATATCACGAATGATCTGGAGGATGAGAAGAGACGGCTGGTTGAGGTGGTCCGTGAGCGCCAGTTGAAGGGGGAAAAGATTGCCATCCTCTTCGGGATGCAACGCCAGGTGCATGGATACGCAAAGGGGCTTCGAGATCTTGGTCTGGACGTGGAAACGCCGAAGCAATTCGGTCGCAACGCCGACAACTCCAGCGTTCACGATTTCTCTACAGACCTGCCGAAGATCATGCCGTTTCACAGCGCAAAGGGTCTCACCTTCGACACGGTGATTATGCCACGGCTCGTATCGAGTTCCTTCGGAAAGTTTGGTCAGGAGCGCCTGGAGAAACTGATCTTCGTCGGGGTGACAAGGGCCACGAAGTGGATCTACATGAGTTCCACAAACCCGGAATCGCTCCCTGTCTACCCGCTCTTCGAGTCCCTGGCAAAGCAGGGACACTTGTCTATCCAGAAGGGGCTGTCACCAAACGATCTGTTCTTCGATCAGGGTGAGAGTGGCAAGACGGGCATTCCCAAGATCGAACTCCCTGAGGTTGAAGACGATCCCTTCTGACGTTTCAGCAAATCTCTCGATGAGTCGGGCAGCGGGTACCGCGGACGCCAGCGGTGATGATCAGGGAAACACCTTCGGCTCCACACATTTCGCAAATGCGCTCAGAACGTCGCATGGCCTCTTCTCGCAGCGTACGGCCAACAAGATGGGACTGGTCCTCAAAATAGAGCCGGAGGGATCCGAACTTTTCCTTCGACGCCGTGATCAGAGGAGGTCGTTCGTTGCGGCAGCGATCCAGCATTTCGACGAATAGTTCGCCCCAACCTGAGCCGAATTCTATGCCCCGCCAACGAGGGTGGAACAGGTCCCTGTTGGCAGCCGCGTGGTTTTCAAGGTCTTCGGGGGACATGGTGTATTCCGGGGCCAACGTGCATCTCCAATCGGTGGGGTGTCACTGGCATGTGTTGCAGTTTGCTAACGTCATGAATTTCCTGCTTTCATCTACATATCCAGAGACTTGGCTGGGTGATCCCTCAAAACCGACGCGCTCTGGATATACTGCCTCAGCGTCGCAACGCTGCGGTGGCCTGTGGCCTTCATGATGGCATGCTCAGGCACGTTTGCTTTTGCGCACGCACTGACCAGACCAGATCGGAGTGAATGGCCAGAATATTGGCGTGAATCCAGGCCGAGCGATGCGGTCCTTCGCTTGATGATCAGCGAGATCCCGAATGCAGAAAGACGTCGATTACGAATGGTTCCCCACCGGGAAAAAGATCGGAACAACGGGCCTTCAGAGATTCCGGCAGCGTGAATCCAGGCACGGATCGCGAGCACCGGACAAGTTGCTGATTGGCGGCCAACCGGGACGCCGATCTCACGGCCAGCACCATGCTGATCCGTCTTCGACCTGCGGAGCAGAAACTTGATACCCTCACCTTCTTCTACGACCATGTCTTGGACGTTCAACGAGACGATCTCGGATCTCCGCATCCCGCTGGTGAAACCGACCAACAGAATGGCTCTATCCCTTCGGCCAATGAGGTCGTCTCCACAGGACGCCACCAACATCCGAAGGTCGCTCAAGGCAAGTGCCCTCTTCTTGACAGGTGGAGCCCCATGCTCTCGTGCGATACCCTGCCAAACCGTCCGGACTCGTGCATCTTTACAAGGGCTTGGCATGCCTGCCAGTTCGTGCGCCTGACTGATGGCAACCTTGCGGCGAGCCAGGGTGCTGGTTCGCAGGCTCTGTGCTCGATCAGCCAGATAGGAAGCGACCGTCTCCGGAGAAGCTGGCAAAGAATCCGCCGAGCGTGCTTTGCACCATACTGAGAAATCAGTCCAGTCGGCACGGTATCCCCGCCGGGTGTTCGCACTGAGAGCGCTCTCGGCGTAGTGTGACACTCGTTCAAGGTGTTCCTGGAGCGACGTTGGCTCGGGTGTTCTCACAGCGGGTAGCTGATCATCCATGGCGTTTGCTCCTTTGGGTCAAGTTTCGATAACTTACCATTATCGCAACTCATTATTCATCTGATGGTCTGCCGAGTCCCGGTGGTCCGGTTATTCCTCTACGGGCGTGTTCAAAATTGCCTTCAGCCAACTTTCTTCCTTCTGGTCCCTGAGGAGGATCCAGCGATTGCTTGTCTTGGCCATGAGCATCGAGTGGTATGGGAGCCCCTTCACCCGAACCAGAATGCGCGGGACTTCGAGGTGGGTTTCCAGAATGATCGTCGAGACCAATCTGGAAATCGCCGCACGAACATTTTGCCGGACTTTGGGGTCATGGATCTTGGCGGATACCGCGGCCAGCATCTCCTGAACCTGTGTAATGTCTTGGGCAGCCACTTGGGCTGCGGTGCGCTGCATGGTGAGCTGTTGCTGCCTTGCCTCAAGTTGCTCGACGCGCTGGTAGGCAGCATTGATCCTCTGCTTGATGTCTATACGGGCGCGTTCGTGAAGATCTGGGAGTGCTTCTGTCCAAGCATCGATTCGGGATCGAAGGCTAGTGATTTCACCGAGTACAGAGGTGATCTCTTCGCCAATCGCCGCCGATTGTGACTCTTCGCCATCTTTCACGAGGTTGGGATCGAGGTACGTTATCAACAGTGCAAGTACTCTCGCCTCCAAGTCGTCGCGGTTCCAGCTACCCCGATTTTGGCAGGCTTTGCCCTTTGTTTCGATGTGTGCCTTGCACCGGTAATACTTGTATAGACGCAGCGCATCACCGCTTCGCTTCAGGTTTCGACGTCGAGCATCACGCAACAACATCGTACCGTCGCACGCCCCACAGCGGATCAGTCCGGAGAAGAGGTTTGGTACATTTTCAAGATGAGCCCCTTGATCGTTGAAGACCCGGTCGTTCAGGCTGGACTGCACTTGGTGCCACAGGGTGTCGCTGATGATCCGAGGGTAGTAGTCTGGGATCGCCTGACCTGCTTCCTCAAAGATCTTCCTTCCCATGTCGTCGAGCACGGCGTACCCGTCATCGTCGGTGAGTTGTGATCGGAACGTAAGCTCCCCAAGCACAGCCCTATCCCGGAGAATTTGCTTGATGTACGAGTCGTTCCAGGACCCGCTTCGCCCAAACGGAGGGTGCTCATCTGCATGATCTTGCAGGTAGTACAAGATCGACATCGCCCCCCTGTTCTTGGCGAGCTGGAAAATCTTCTTCACCGTTTTTGCGTGGCCTGGTATCGGCAGGTATCGTTGTTTCTTCTCGTCCCATTTCAGGTAGGATGGACAGCGATGCTTAGTCCTTACTCCCTTTGAGGCCAGCTCCCTTTGGGTGCGCCATGCAGAGGTGCGGAAACCTTGCTTCCTCTTGCTCTCACGATGGGCGCGTTCGATCTCCCCCATCAACCGCCAGTATGTGCCGTCACCGGAGTTGAGGTTGCGCTCCGTGATTTCGTAGTCGCCGTCGGTGACTGCGATTGTGATTCCGGCTTGGACGATTCGCAGAATCAGCGATTGTGCATCTGTAGGCTTCAGGCGCGACAGTCGATCCAGGTTTTCGATCAGGAGAATATCCCCAGGTGCCACGGTTCGATCATCGATTTGCTTGATGAATTGGGCAAGACCACCACCATCTCGCAGGTGCGCTCCTGTGTATCCAGAAACCCCAGAATCGAAGATCGTCTCTTGAACCAGTTCCTGGGCGATCTTGTTTCTGGACACCCAGTCCGCGACCGCCTTGTCTTGGCGAGCGCGAGATTCTCCCTCCTCCTGCGGCTTACTGGAGAATCTGCCATACGGCCATATTCGGGGAGGGGTTTTCGTTTTTCGGGTCTTCATTTCCGATATCTCCGGGTAAAGAGTCTGACCCAAGGTCCACTTGTTTGCCAAGACCAATCAACATCATCAGGATCAGGCCGATGGCGATGGGGATATTCGTCGTCCCCCATTCCAGCGAATGCAGGAAGCCGGACACCCCCGGCAAATATACCCCAATGACCGTGCCTCCCGCCATGGCGACAAAAACCCAGAGCGTGAGGAACCGGTCGAGAAAACTCAACCGGCCGCCCATGCGTTGTGTCATGGCTCGCTCTTTCTTCCTCAAGCCTGCTCCAACGAGTCGGGCAGGGTTAGAATATAGTCCCGTATCTCGTCGCGCACGCGGCAGTAATGCCTCAGCGCCTCCTCTTCGTTCGCCGCATCCTTTGCCAGCCTGGGCGGATCGTCGAACGGCACATGCACGACGCGCGTCGCGCCGGGAAAGGCCGGGCAACTTTCGTCCGCGTGGCCGCAGACGGTGACGACGGCATCGAACTCCGCGCCGCGATCAAGAAACGATTGGAGCGTCTTCGATTCCTGCCCGGCGATGTCCACGCCCGCCTCGGCCATCACGCGGACAGCGTGGGGATTTTGGCCGTGGGCAACGATCCCGGCGGAGAAGGGCTCGACCGTGTCGGCCTTCAACGCCCGCGTCCACCCTTCGGCCATTTGGCTGCGGCAACTGTTGCCGGTGCAGAGGAAGAGGACCCGCCTCCTTGCCTGATATGGTTTCCAGAAAGATCGTATCGCCTTCAAATCCCCAAATGTCGTGGAGGGCGGGCGCCCTCGCCCGCCCAGACCTACGCAATAACTAGAATTGGTATGAGTGGGCTCTCTGGAGGTCATGGGCACACGCTTCCGGAGCCGTTGCCGCGGCGAATGGTGGCCAACCGTTCCCGGTCCCCGGCAATCACTGGCGTGTTCTCCAAATGCGCCAACACCCACTGGATCGCCTGACGGCACGGGTGCGACGCCTCGGCGCCCGTAAGCCGGTAGTACGCCCAACGCCCCTCCTTCCGGGAATCCACCAACCCCGCCCCGGCCAGAATCGCCAGATGCCGCGACACCGTGGACGGTGCCAGCCCCACCAGTTCCTGCAATTCGCAGACGCACCTCTCCCCCGGTGCCAGGGCACACAACAACCGCAGGCGGTTGGGGTCGGACAGGGCGCGGGAGATACGGAGGATGTCTTTCATGGGCGGGGCGTCTCTCATTTCGATATTTGGCGAAATGACGATGGATGGGGTCAAGGGGAATGCACCCACGAAACGTCGGCCATTCTCGCCCAATTAGGTACTACAAGCCATCCAGTCAGTAGCGTCCGGTTAAGTTTTTCAGATCCGGTTCCAAACGATTGAGGTTACAG
>CAYTRP010000262.1:4284-5736 GCA_964440195.1 uncultured Candidatus Sumerlaeota bacterium | reverse complement strand
CCTCTTCCTCGAGGACTGGAACCGCGGCTTCGACCTCGATCCCCATCTCCTGCACATGCTCGGCGAACGAGGCATCACCCTTCGCTTCGACATCTACTCGCCAGACTCCCCCTGATCCCCTGGCCCACCACCCTCGGTAAATCGCCCAACCCTCGCCCCACTCGCCAACGGGCACATCGCCTGTCTGGCTGACCTTGATCACGAACGCATCCAACCACCGACGCGCATCACGCCGCCCGCACATACAGGTATTTCTGGAATCCCGTGAACATCCGATTGATCTCCTCCGGGTGCCCGAGGTCGGCAACGGCATCCTGGATCGCCCCGTATCGGAGACGGAGCAAGGGCGTCAGCTTCTCCTGGTCGAGTTGCTCGTGGCCGAATCCGTTCTCTGCGAGGCCCTGAAGGAGTGTCCTGCGCGTTCCCGGCGCACTCCAGATGGAACGCAATTCCAGCGCGGCGAGGGGAAGGGTGGATGAATGGGTGTGATGAGAGTCATTTTTTGGGTGTCTGGTTGCGGTGGGCGAGGCGGGCCTTGAACATACGCTCGCGCAGACCGCCCTGTTCCAGGAAGTCCTTTTCCAAGCGGCGGAGCTGCTGATCGAGCAGGTAGTTGGTCTGGTGAATCAGGCAGATGGCGATGTTGGCCAGCACCTCTGGCGGGCGGGTCTCCACAATCTTGCGGTAGAGTTCGAAGGTATGCGGGGTCTTGCGGCCCAGGCGCCGGACAAAGAGGGCTTCCTTGGAGTCCTTGTCCCAGATGGCATGGTCGCGCACGCGAAGATAATCGCGGTAGTCGGCGAGGAGTTCTTCGAGGCTGGCCCGGCCCACACTGGTGAGCTTGATCTCGGTTTCCTTGGAGGTGAGCGCGGCTTTGCTGCCCTCCAGAATGTTCTGCTTTCCGGAGCGCGCGACTGGATCATCTGGTCCACGGTGCGGTCGCCTCTGGCGAGATACTTGTGCGCGAACCGGAAGGTGAGGTCGTAGATGACCTCGGCTTTCTGGTAGGAGAGGAGGGTTTGGTAATCGCCGCGCGGGGGGATGATGGGATGGGAGGAATGGGAACCAGGCGACGGATGTTCTCCGCCGCTCACATTCTTCCTATTCTTCCCATCGTTTTTCATGGCAGCCTCTTGATACTTGCCAGCACTTCGGCGCTCTCGGCGTCCAGCGCGGCGATTTCTGCGAGGATGTCCGCCGGACTGCGGTGCGCGATGGCTTCGAGGCCGGTGGGGTATTTCAGGAAGAGCAGCCAGGAGGATTGCTCGGTGTAATCGAGTTCGGTGGTGCAGCCGGCTTCCTTGCGGAGCACGTCGTCGCTGGGGGGCCTGCCCTCATCCCGGCGTCGTGCTTTCAGCGGCGGGTTGATCGTTTCTCGCCTTGAAGGCCTTGATGGCGGCCTTGACCGTGGGGAGCCGGGCCTTGGTGTCCATTCGGGGATGACTCTCGATC
>CAYTRP010000262.1:388-4274 GCA_964440195.1 uncultured Candidatus Sumerlaeota bacterium | reverse complement strand
GACTGCATGACGGAGCGTTTGACGGCGGCGAATCGCAGGCGGATGTGGCGCTCGGCGAGTTCGTCGTACAGGTCCACTATCTTGCTCAGGGCCGTCAGGTCGACGAGGCTGATCGGACTGGCATCCATCACCACCCATTCGACGGGGGTTGGTGACTTCTCGATCTCCTCAAGCAGGCGCTCCTTGAGGTAATCGACGTTGAAGAACAACAGGTTTGACTCGAACCGGAGGATGAGCAGCCCGGGAACGGTCTCCGCGTGCGGGTAGTCCGCGACGTTGTGCATGCCGCTGAGACCCGGCACGCGCCCAAGGATCGCGATCCGGGGTTTGGACGCGGCCATCAGCAGCCACAGGAAGGTGAGCATCACGGCAAAGAACACAGCCTCGAGCACGCCCAGATAGAGGACGGCCACGGTGGTCGCCAGGCAGAGCAGCAGCTCGCGCCGGCTGGCGGCGTATAGCTCCTTCAGGGCGGGCAGGTCGAACAGGCCAATGCTGGCGAGGGCAACCATGGCAGCGAGCGCGGCGCTGGGCAACAGCGCCAGCGGTGCCGTCAGGAAGAGCAGGAACACGATGATCGTCCCGGCGGCGACGAGCCCCACCATCTGGGTCTTCCCGCCCATGTCGTTGTTCACCGCGGTCCGGGAATCCGCGCCTGTCACCGGAAAGCCCTGCACCAGGCCCGAGGCCAGTGTGCACGCGCCAAAGGCCACCAGCTCCTGGTTGGCATCGACGTCGTACTTGTTTCGGCGGGCGAAGCTCTTGCAGGTCAGGATGCCGCTGATGAAGCCGATCACGGCGATGCCCGCCGACGCGCGCAGCAGGCTGCGCGTCTCCGACAAGTCAAACTCCGGCAGGCGCAGGGACGGCAGCCCCGACGGCACCGCCCCCAGGACCGCCACGCCGCGCTCCTGCAACTGCAGGAGGAAGACCACCAGGATGCTGATGGCTCCCACGATCAGGGCACCGGGCAGGCGGGGCAGCAATCGCTTCAGCGCGAACAGGGCAGCCAGCGCCACCACGCCCAGCAGGACGGTCGGCAGATGGAAGTCCCCCATTTTCCGGAAGAACTCCAACACCTTGCCCACGATGTAATCCTCTTCCGCATGATACCCGCACAGCTTCGGCAGTTGCCCCACCAGGATGAGGAGCGCCACGCCGTTCAGATATCCGATCAGGATCGGGTTCGAGAGGAAGTTGGCGAGGAAGCCGAACCGCAACAGGCCGAGGGCGATGCTGATGCCACCGGTAAAAATCGTCAACACCACCATCAATTGCAGGTAGCGATCGGGGTCGCCCGCGGCGAGCGGGGCAATGGCGGAGGCCGCCAGCAAACAGGTCGCCGCGTCGGGGTTGACGATCAATTGCCGCGAGGAGCCAAGCAGCGCATAGACCATCAGCGGGACAAGCGCCGCATAGATGCCGTAGATGGGCGGCACGCCGGCGATCTCCGCGTAGGCAATGCCCACCGGCAGGCAAACCGCCGCCACCGAGAAGCCGGCCACCAGGTCGAATCGGAAATCGGCCCGTTGATACTTCATCAGGCGCGCCAAGCCGGGAGCAAACCGGCTGACGACTCCCGGATCTGCCTTCAGTCGTGCGATCGATGGCATCATGCGGAGTCCCTTCTCGTGGAATCAACCCTCCAAGGGAGACCTTCCCGGCTGCGGCGTATTCCCGGCCCCACTTGAATTCCCCCCCTGTCAACACCGCCGCAAGGACCCGCCAACGCAGGGAAGTGCCGGCCGGCAAGACGCGGTGGTCCCGTCGACTCGTGTGCCCTGGCGGCGGACGGCATGGAAGTGTCAATTGAAGCCATGGGAAAGACTTTCCAACCAATGATCGGATCGTGGCGCGGCCCATCCGATCGGAGTGGTAAGGAAGCGAGGTCTTCCGCATTGGGCAGGCGGCGATCTCCTAGGTCAACCGATGATTCGGATGATCCTTTGCGCGAACGGGGGCAAGTCCCCGATGGGAGGGCGGGCAGGAGCTGGCCTCAGGGCAGGCATTGTGCCCATGTCTGTCACATCAGGGGCCGTCCATCAATCGCCTGCCCGAAGCCCTGTTCGCTGGGCGATGCCACACGGTCCATGATTCACCTTTCTTTAGATTTTGTCTGCCCTCTATCAATTGTGGTCCTGATGCCATCGCGCCTGGAGCACCATCCGTGTTCCCTTCATTCATCCGTGTCCGAGTCGCCGACGCGCCACGCGATCATCCTCCAAAAGCACCACGGTGAGGGGTGCATCCATCGCCCCCTCACCGTGGTTACATGATTGTCGAACCTCGCGGGCCCCCGCCCCTACCGCGCCAGCGCGCCGTTCTTCTGCGGCAGGGCGATGTTGATCTTGCAACTCGCGTTGGGGGTGCGGCCGTCGCCGGGGGCGGGGGTTTGCGCGAGCTTGGCCAGCGTCCACTTTGACAGCACACTGATCGTCGCCTCGTGCACCTCGACCATGGCCTGGTGGAACGCGCACACCGGCGCCGGGTGGTCGGAGATGCCTTCGCAGTAGTTGCCCACAAGCAGGCCCTGGCACGCCTCGACGACATCGAGCAGGCTGATGGACTCGGGCGAGCGGCTGAGGCTGACGCCGCCGAGGGACCCGCGATGCGAGCGCAGGATGTTCGTCTTCACGAGCATGCGGGTGATCTTGGCCATGTAACTGGGCGAAGCGCCGATCTGCTCGGCGATCTCACGGGGCGGCACGGGTTCCGGGCCGGCGTAGTGCACGAGATAGATGAGGGCCTTGAGGGCGGATTCGGATGTTTGGGTGAGCATAATGGCACTCCCTCGTTATTTCGACAACGCTTATCCTCGTTATCATATCAGGTCAAGCCTACTTGTATGCACCCGGAGCATAAATTTTACCGCCTTTGTCGCAGTTCATCCTCCCCTAACAGGGCACGGAGCCGCGCGAGGGCGTCTGCCCGGCCCGAGACTTCCCCTTCCAACTGCCATTCGCGCGCCTTTTCCAACAGCACCTTGAAACGCGGTCCAGGGGCCAAGCCCAATGCTTTCAGATCATCACCCGTCACCAAGGGAGCCGGCAGCGCCCCGCCATGGGGTCCCTGCCGGGCCTCAGTCAGCTTCTCGCCGACCAGAACCCATGCGGACAAGTCCCCGTGCGACGCGAGGCAATCCGCCCGGTGCACCGCCAGGTCCTCCTCGATCGTTTCGGCCGCAAGGAACCGCCGCATTGTGGATGTCTTCCATTGGCTGGCGGTCATGAAGCGCATGTGGCGGCTGACGATGGCGCTGACGCGCTCGGCAAAGGCGTGGGAGAATCGAAGGCGGCGGCAGATTTCGAGGGCCATGGCGGCGCCAATCTTCTCGTGCTGGTAAAAAGTGATCCTGTCCCCGGTCTTCTCGAAGGCGCGCGGTTTGCCCACATCGTGAAGGAGCGTCGCCCAGGCGGTGACGCCGGTGCGGGGATGGAGTTTCTCCAGCGCGAGCAGTGTGTGCACGAAGACATCCCCCTCGGGGTGGAACTCGCGCCCCTGCTCGACGCCCTTCATCGCCGCGATCTCGGGGAGAACTCGCCGCAGCATCCATGCTTCGTCGAGCAGGCGCAGCGCCTGGGGGGGATTTTCGCCGGTCAGCATGCGCGTCAATTCGTCGCGCACGCGCTCGACACTGATCCCATCGACCTGGGGGGCCAGAAGCACCATGGCCTTCCATGTCCCGGATTCGATGCGGAAGCCCAAGCGGGCGGCAAAACGGACCGCGCGAAGCAAGCGGAGGGTGTCCTCGCGGAAGCGTTCACCGGGCTTGCCGACGGTGCGCAGGACGCCGGCTCGCAGGTCGGCGAGCCCCCCGACGCGGTCGATGACCTGTTCGGAAATCGGGTCGAAATACAGGGCATTGACGGTAAAATCGCGGCGCAGG
>CAYTRP010000262.1:0-378 GCA_964440195.1 uncultured Candidatus Sumerlaeota bacterium | reverse complement strand
GCGCAGGGCATCCTGCTCCAGGGTGCCGAACTCGACGTGGTCGGGGTGGCGGCCGTCGCTGTAGTGGCCGTCGCGGCGGAAGGTGGCGACCTCGAAATCCCAAGCGCCCCGGCGCACGAGGGTGACGCCAAAACTGGCGCCCACGAAGCGGGAATCCGGGAACAAGCGGGCGACGTCAGCGGGCCGGGCGCTGGTGGCGATGTCGATGTCCTTGAGGGGGCGACCGAGCAGCCGATCGCGCACGCAGCCGCCCACCCAATAGGCTTCGAACCCTGCCTCGCGCAGAATTTTGAGGAGATTGGCTCCCTGTTGCTCCATATCTGTCAGGACCTTCCCCATTTTTCAGCCGTCAAAACACAACAGCATATCAAGCTGAGG
>CAYTRP010000261.1:0-5745 GCA_964440195.1 uncultured Candidatus Sumerlaeota bacterium | reverse complement strand
CAAGAGGGAATCCGGTGCGAATCCGGAACTGCCCCGCAGCGGTGAGTGGGAACGAAGGTCGTCAAAAGCACTGGGACGGGATGGTCCCGGGAAGCGACGATCGTCAGGAACGCCGGCACACCCGCCGGAAACGCCCACGAGTCCGAAGACCTGCCTGGAGACCGGCGGCCCAACGGCCATCGGTGCTGTTCGACGAGGCTTTCGCGGGAAAAGCCGGTCGGTACATGGACTTTCGCAACTTGCCCGCGCGGCAGACGGCGAACCCATTCACCCACCTCCATTTCCCGTCACGAATGCCGAATTCGCCCGCGGGGGCGATGTCGGGCGTCGCGGCAGGGTCCTCATCCCTTTGCGCCTCGCACGGGCGCACCCTGTGGCACGTTGGCGGGCATTGCGCCTCCGCATGGTTTCTCCCACGGCCCTGGGGCCGGCGGGCATCTCGAGTGGAGGGGTTTGTGATGGCATCAACCAGCTTGAAGACAGGATACCATCGGGAAGCGGCATCGGGTCATCGGGCGGCAACGGCCCGCGCCATGGCCTGCGCCGCGCTCTTGATTCCGGCGGCGGCGTTGCCCGCGCAATTCACAAGCGTCGTCAACCCCGGCGAGTTTGACAACGTGCAATACTGGGTCGGCCACGGCGCCAACTCCGGCGCGGTCGTGCTGGATTTTCACGACGGCAAGGCCGCCCACAGTTACGGTTGGGGCGTGCGATGGGATGGGGTGCTCAACGGGGAGGACGCCCTGCGCTCCATCGTGGAGGCGGACCCGCGGGTCGAGTGGCTGACGCAGGAGTTTGTCTTTGGCCTGGCGGTGAACGGGATTTTCTTCGACGCGAACGGCAACGGCGGCGGGTTCGAGTTCACGGGATGGGACGGCGGCGCGGCGGAAGATCCGGACGACCACCTGCAAAACGGGCATTTCACGGGGTTCTGGGCCTACCACACCACCGAGGAAACGCCCGCGACGCATGAATGGGAAGGATCGATGGTGGGGGCCGGTTCGCGGTTCCTTTCAAACGGATCGTGGGACGGGTGGGCTTTCGCGCCGGGATTCGACATGAATTCGCCGCGCAACCCCATCGTGTTCGTGGAACCGCCGCGTCCCTTCCTGGGGAGCGTGACCTTGACGGACTTTACCCACGCGGCTCCGGAGGGATACACCTCGCAGCAACTCGTCACCGTCGAGTTCACCGGTGCCTATGGCCAGGAGATCCGACTCTCCGAGGCAAGCAACACGGGCGATTGGGAAACGCTGACGGGTGAACCGATCGGCTTCAGCCTCTCGCCGGGCGATGGTCCCAAGACCGTCTTCGCGACTCTCCGGCGGCAGGGCTCCATGTCGGACGAAGTGACGGCAACCATCCATCTGGCGAGCGGACACAACTTTCCCGCCTTCGTGCTGCCGATGACAAACCCCGTCGTCACCGATCATCTCGTGTTTGATGTCGCCTATGGGCAACCGGTCGGCGAGGCGCTCCTCACGGAGCCGTTCGGCATCGCGGGCACGCTGGCCGATGTGGCCACCTTCGACACCCTGATCGGACAGGATCCCCTCTATCGCGTGATCGTGCGTCTGTCCGATGCCACCGTGGATGGCTCGATCGCGATCACCGCGCCCGTGTTCGATGCGGAAGGCAACGCCGTCGCGACGATGACCTCATCCTCCTACGGCATCCGGAACGGCGCGGCGCAGTTTGCCGCGGGCGATTACAACCGGGACGGCGCGGTCAACGTCGCCGACGTCACGGCACTCGCCAACGACATCGTGAACGGAACGGTCGACTGATGCGAACGGGTGGGCGCGGATTCACGCTGATCGAGCTTCTGGTCGTGGTGGCCGTGATCGCCATCCTGGCGGCCATCGCCACCGTGAACCTGAGCCAGGCCGTGGAAAGGTCGCTGAAGGCGTCCGACTCGGCGAACCTGCGCGTCATCGCGACGGCGCTGCAATCGTACTATGCCGATTACAACACCCTGCCTCCCGCGGACCGGGAGGCAGGACCGTTCATGTCGCACACGCTGGAGTATCTCGCGGTGCAGAACGGGCCCGCCTCCGGCGGTTCATGGGACGGCCTGCCGTGGGTGCTGCACGATCGTGGCTACATCGGCGACTGGCGCGCGTTGTTCACGCCGAAGTACCTCAAGCGCTTTTCCGGCGGCCAGACGCGGCGCGGGGAGCATCCGCGCTATCACAATTTCCGGTACGCCTACAACAGCGCCGCGCTTTCCTCCGGCGGCCACGCGGGCGGCAGCGGCAACGTCATGAGTGGCGAAGTGTGGATCGTGCGCAACCTGTGGCTCGATCCGCGCCTGGGATGGTTCGGCTCCGCCTATCCGGACTATCCCGCCGATTACCGCTATCCGTGGGGGGAAGGCCCGTGGCGCGAACGGCTGGAGCATGCGCTCTATTCGGACTTCGCCGTCCGCACGGTGATTGGAGGAACCGACACCGCGCCGGACAATGTTGATGCCGCAAAGTATCCACACTAAAGTGTCACGGCCATTTTGGCCGTGACCAACCAGCGGCATTGCCGTTGACGAGTCTGATCGGGAAAGAGGTCGAAATGTTGGAAAGCCGGTCACGGGCAAGATGCCCGTGTCACTTTAAATGCGTCGCTTTGTTGTTGTTCCTGTTCGCCGTCGCTTCATGCGGCAGCCAACCAACATCGCCGCACACAGCAACCAATGATCGCCGCATCCTTTCGCTCGCTCCCCATGCGACGCAGATACTGGAGGCGTTTGGCGTGCTGGACGACGTTGTGGGCGTGACGGACTACTGCCCCCTGCCGCAATCCCACGACCACATCCCGCGCATGGGCGGCCTAATGGACCCCAACACGGAGCGCATCTTCGCGTTGCGGGCCACGCTGGCGTTTCACGCCCCGACGGCGCGGACATTCGAGGCGCGACTGGCGGAGACCGGCGTGAAGGTGGTGCCGTTGCCGAACGAATCGCTGGCGGACATCTACGCGAGCATCGCGACCGCCGGGAAGGAATTGGGGCTTGAGGAAAAAGCCGGTGACCTGATCGCCGAAATTCAAAATGACATGGAGCAGCTCTCCCGCGAATTCGCGGGAAAGGATCGTCCCTCGATCCTGTATGTCATCGGCCACACCCCGGGCAGCCTGCGCAACATCCATGCGGTCGGGCCGGGGACTTTTCTGGAGGAACTTCTGATCGCGGCCGGAGGCAACAACCACATGGCAAACTCACCGACCTCGTATCCGCAGGTCAGCCGGGAGGAATTGATCCAGAGGCCACCCGATGTCATCCTCGCCCCCACGCAGGGCGACGCGTGGAGCGAGGCGGACGCGGAGCACATGCGCCGGGAATGGATGGCGTTGCTGGGGCCCTCGGGATCGCGAACGCGGGTGGTGTTCCTGGAGGATTCGTCGCTGTCGATACCGGGGCCCTATGTGCATCGAAGCGCGCGGCGGCTGGCGGAGGCGATTCGTTTGGCGGCCCGAAACGGATGGACCAACGACATCGTGAACGGAACGGTGCAGGAATGAAACGGCGATCAATCGATGCAGGAATATCCGGAGCAATCAAAGTGACTTGGGCATCCTGCATGTCCGCCGAAGCCTTGGCAAAGGTGGGCCCAAGACCGGCACACCCCCGGAGCATGAACGCGGTTTCACGGGCAGGATGCCCGTGCCACTTTGCAGGGCTTCTTTTCGTGCTTGCCGGGGCATTCCATGTCCCGGCAGGCGAGGTTGTCTTTCATCCGCCGGAGCGGGTGACGGATTCGGACAAGAATCACCGCATGACTGCGAACCCGACGCGGCAGATGGCGTTCGATTCGACGGGCAGGCTGCACGCGGTGTGGTGGTCGGGCTATTTTGGCACCTCGCCGGAAACGCCCGCCGAGGTGCTCTATTCGTCGTGGAAGCCGTCGGTCGGCTGGAGCGCCATCGAGACCGTCGACGAGTCCTTCGACGGCGCCAACCGCGTCGGCAGCCGTCAACCCGCCCTGGCCATCGCCGCCGACGACACGGTGTGGGTGGTGTGGCACGACCACCGGCACAGCCGGCCGGGGCCACCGTACAACTGGATCGACAACATCGAGATTTACGCGGACAGCAAGCCGCCGGGCGGCAGCTTCTCCGCGAACGATCTTCGCCTGACCACGACGTCGGCCACTCATTTCGGGGACAACGGCTACACGCCACGCATCGCGATCGGTTCGACAGGCACCATGAAAGTCGTCTGGTACGATTTCCACTTCAACGGCAACATTTCGGATTTGTTCCTGAAGACGGTGCCACCGGGCGGCACGTTCGACCCGGCGGAAACCATCGGCGACATGCGCTTGACCAACTTTGACGACCGGATGGGGAGCAACCCTTTCAACACGCCCTCCTACACGCATCCCGAACTGGTGGAGGTGGGAAACGACGACTGGTACATCATTTGGACCGAAGGCTTTGGACTCCCCGCCCCGCTGTGGTTGGCGCCGATTCCCGCGTCGGGATTCATGACAAGTGGCCAGCAAGTCGCATCCGCAACCGATGGCTACTTCAACCCGGCGTCGGTTCGCGCGACCCCCGATGGAGCGCTCTGGATAGGATGGACGGACCGGAGCGGCGCCAACCGCCGCCCCGCCCTGCGCCGTCGCGGTCCCGCGACGGGAACCCTGGAGCCGGTGTGGTACCTGACCGACGGGCAACAGCGGGCGGAGTCGCTCTCCTTCGAGTTCGACAGCGAGGGGATGCTGCACGCGGCGTGGGTGGAGGTGGAATCGTTCCAACAAAGCCGCATCGTCTATCGCCGCTTCAATCCCGCCAACAGGGCTCTCCTGGCGGAGCAGACCATCACGCCGGAGGCGGGAGCGTGGGAGAAACCCGCCCTGGTGCTCGACAATCGGGATGTGCCTCATATTCTCTTTGGCGAATACTATGGGGATGGCATCGGCGACACGGGTGACATTTGGTTCACCGCCGGGGTTGCCCCCCCGGTTTCGGCGAGCGATGTGTGGGCGGTGTTTTGAAGTTCGGGATAGGTCGGATGGGACGGATAGGACAAACCGACAACAGGCCCCACGCCCGCCAAAACGAAGAACGCGGAACGCGGAACGAAAAACGAACATGCGCATCCTTGTTGCCTTCGACAAGTTCAAGGGCTCGCTGACCGCGCGCGAGGCCTGCGCCATCGCATGCGAGGAGCTTCAGTCCCTCGGCCACACCGTCATCGAGGCGCCCCTCACCGACGGCGGCGATGGGTTTGCCGAACTCCTCACCCACGCCGTGGGCGGCGAGACAATCCGCCTCGACGTGCATGGCCCACTCGGCGGCAGGCACGCGGCCTCCTACGGCATCGTGCGCGCCGCCGACATTCCCGCCGAGGCGCGCACGCTCGCGCAGCTCCCCGCCGAAGGCGGCGTTGCCCTCGTCGACATCGCGACTTCCAGCGGCCTCGTCCACGTGCCGCCCGGCCAGCGCGATCCCTGGCGCACGACCACGCTCGGCCTCGGTGAACTCATGGCCGCCGCCGTCCGGCGCGAAGTCGCCGCCATCGTCGTCGGCCTTGGCGGCAGCGCCACCAACGACCTCGCCCTTGGCGCGCTCTCCGCCCTCGGCCTGCGCTTCGTCATGAGCGGCAACGGCACCGTCGAGCACGTCGTCCCGGCGCAATGGGACGACGTCATCGGCCTCGAAGGCCGCCTGCGCGGCAAGCATCCCGAGTTGCGCCTCGCCTGCGACGTGACCAATCCCCTCCTCGGCCCGCGCGGCGCGGTGCATGTC